>CAJXVL010000123.1 GCA_913061205.1 uncultured Flavobacteriaceae bacterium
CGAGATTCCTCTACGTCTCGTGGGCTCGGAGATGTGTATAAGAGACAGGAAATACTATTTGCTACTTTTGCAATGGATGGTACTTTAAATCCCCATTCTCTGGCTTTTTCTAAGCTTTCAAACTGAGTGTTAATAGGCAATCTTTCTCCAATAATATGATACAACAAACAATCTAAAGGTCGTTTAGCTACTTCGCTACTGTCTTGTAATTTTAGACTTCCTGAAGCTGTATTTCTTGGGTTTCTATAGGGTTTTTCTCCTTCTGAAATGCGCTCTTTATTCATTTTATTAAACCCTTTAAAAGGCAAAACAATTTCACCTCTAATATCAAAACGATTTGGATAAGTTCCTTTTAAAACTAACGGAATTGAATTAATGGTTTTTATATTAGTGGTAACATCATCTCCATGATAACCATCTCCCCTTGTAACTGCTCTTAATAACTTTCCATTTTCATAGGTTAAACTAATGGATGCCCCGTCGTATTTGAGTTCACAAGTATATGCTATTTCTCCATCAACTAATTTTTTAATACGGGTTTCCCAATCTTCTAAATCTTCTTTAGAATATGAATTAGACAAAGAATACATCCTATAATCATGCGTTAGGCTATTGAAATTTTTAGTAATCGCTCCTCCTACTCTTAGTGTGGGTGAATTTGCATCATAAAACTCAGGGTGGGTATCTTCTAATCTCTTAAGTTGTTTAAGTTTTATATCAAAATCATAATCTGATATTGTAGCATTATCCAGTACATAATAATTATAATTGTGCTGTCTTAACTCTTCTCTAAGATTATTAATTTGTTCTTTTATATTCATTAATTAAACTTATTGCTTTAACTTATTGCATGCCAAGTATTTATATTTAATTTGGAAACAAATTAGTCCGTATTTAATCTTTAGTAGGCGTATTGACTATGATTCTAGTCGCTTTGCCTTTCTATCTTTCCATTTTTTTAGTTCTCCTAAACTGTTTAACAATACAGAAATTACTACAGCAGCTATCTTGATATTTCTTTTTCGTTTATTCTCTTTTTCATCTGCCATATAAAGGTTTTATTGGTTAACTATTTACAGGTTATTCGCCTTGGTGTAAAGATTTAAAAATTATGTTAAAGAACCAAAGTTAATAAGCAGGAATATTAGGACCTTTCATTAGTTAGCCATTTTGGTTTTTGAGGATTTTTAAAGTTTTTCATTTTTTCAAGTAAATGATCTATTTGATCATCAACTATTAATAGTGCTAAATTATCCATAGATAAAAAACCTTTTTCAACCATTTTTTTAAGCATTACTATTAAATCATCGTAATAATGATTCACATTTAACAATCCAATTGGCTTGGAATGAAGTCCTAATTGCAACCAAGTTAATAGTTCGAAAAGTTCTTCCATAGTTCCTATTCCACCAGGCATTGTAATAAAAGCATCACTCCTATTTTGCATCAATAATTTCCGCTCATGCATGTTTTGAGTAGTAATCAATTCAGTAAGTCCCATATGAACCACTTCTTTTAATTTTAAAAACTCTGGAATGATACCAATCACTTTTCCTTCATGAGCTAAAGTAGATTTTGCTACTAAACCCATTATACCAATTTTCGAAGCTCCATATACCAATTCTATATTATTAGTAGCTAAGAACTTTCCTAATTGTGTTGCAGCTTCAATAATTTTAATATCATTTCCTTCACTACTCCCACAAAACACACAAATACTAGTTAGTTTTCTCATTGTTTATACATTTTATCATTCTATCTTTTTTAAAAATATCTTTTCTTATTTCGATATCTTTAAAACCTTCAAAAATCAACATTTCTTTCATCTCCCTACTAAGATATTCATTTATTTCAAAATAAAGCGTTCCCTCTGGTCTTAAATATAGTTTACTTAATTGAGCAATTTTTCTGTAAAACAGCAATGAATCTTCATCTTTTACGAACAATGCTATAGCAGGCTCATGGTTAATTACATTAGGCTTCATAAGTTTTTTTTCTACTATTCTTACATAAGGTGGATTAGAAACGATGGTGTTAAATTTCACATCTTTAAATGTCAGTTCCCAAGCATTTTCGTTTAAAACATCTGCATTAACAAAAGTAACATCAACTTTATTTAACGCTGCATTTTGTTTAGCAACTAACAAAGCTTCGGCAGAAATATCCAAGCTATAAACTTTTGCTTTTGGCAAATACTTTGCCAATGAAATAGCTATACAACCACTTCCAGTTCCTATATCAAGTATGGTAGCTTCTTTATTTTGATTTTCATCAACAATCCAATCAACTAATTCTTCCGTTTCTGGCCTTGGAATCAAGACACTCTTGTCAACCATAAGAGTCAGTCCAAAAAACTCTGTGTCTCCTGTGATGAATTGAATTGGTTCAAAATTGCCCAAACGAGAAATAGCCTTGTTAAATGCTAATTTAGCTGCTTCTGAAATTTCTTGTTCTGGCTGAAGTGCAATTGCAATTCTCGACAAACCCAATTGTTTTTCTGCAAGTAAATAAAAGAAGGATAGCACTTCTTCTGAAGCATATAAATGCGCTATTGAGCTAATAAAGTATGTTTTTAATTCTTTTAAATTCAAAACTTATAATTCTTTTAGCATATGCACTGGACATGAATAATGCCCTGTATTCCCCATAGGGCCATCTATATATTCAAAGTCATTTTTTAAATATAGTTTTTGAGCTGCTTTCATATATATCATTGTTTCTAAATAACAGTCTTTAAACATAAAATCCTTCGCTTTTTCAATACAAAGAGTCATCATTTTAATGCCTAAACCTAAACCCCTAGCTTCTTCTAAAAAATACATTTTTTGCAGTTCACATATATTTTCATCGCAATTGTCAAGTTTTGCTATTCCTCCACCACCAATTATTTGTCCATCTAATTCTATTACAAAATAGATAGCACGAGGTTTTTGGTATGCTTCATAGAGCGTATCTAATACTTTATCAGCATAAGCAGTACCTACTTTTGGAACCCCAAAATCAATTAAAACCTTTCGTATAACCCTGGCTATATGCGGATTATCTATTTTTAAAATAGGACGGATAATTGGTTTCTTCATATAAATTAATCCTTGTATTTTTACAATGTGAAGATACACGAAAATTACATGTTGCGATGCATCCAACTTGCTGAAAATGGTTTGGGAAATACCTATCCAAATCCTTTGGTAGGAAGTGTAATCGTTTATAAAAATAAGATTATCGGCGAAGGTTGGCATTATCAATCTGGAATGCCTCACGCTGAAGTAAATGCAATTGCTAGTGTAAAAGATCAATCTCTTTTAAAAGACTCAACTATTTATGTAAGTTTAGAACCTTGCAGTCATTTTGGAAAGACCCCTCCCTGTGCTAATTTAATTATTGAAAAAGGAATCAAAACAGTTATTATTGGAAGTATGGATCCAAACCCAAAAGTAGCAGGAAATGGAATAAAGCTTTTAAAAGATCATGGGAGTTATGTTGTTGAAAGAGTTTTGGAAAAAGAATGCAATAAACTCAACAAACGTTTTTTTACTTTTTTTAAAAAGCAGCGGCCTTATATTATTTTAAAATGGGCAGAATCTTCAGATGGATTTATTTCACCTAAAAGCAAAATTATAAAACGTCCAGTTTGGATAACTAATAAAAAATCTAGACAATTAGTCCACAAATGGAGAGCTGAAGAGTCCTCAATACTTATTGGAACGAATACAGCAATTGAAGACAATCCAAGTTTAACCACCAGAGATTGGGAGGGTAATTCACCTATTAGATTAGTAATTGATAAAAGCTTAAAAATTCCTATAGATGCAAACGTTTTTGATTTTAAGGCTAAAACTATTATTATAACTGAGGTAAAGAAAGAAAATGAGAAAAACGTTATTTATGAACTAATTGATTTTTCAAAAAATATAGCTACACAAATTATTGAGCTAGTATATAGGTATAAAATTCAATCATTAATAGTCGAAGGTGGTGCAAAAACACTGCAAACTTTTATTGATAAAAACCTTTGGGATGAAGCTCGAATTATTAAAGGCATTCCATTTTTTAAAGAAGGTACTAAAGCACCTTTTATAAATGGAAAAATAAGCTCTGAATCAAAAATCAAACAAGACACCTTAAAAATAGTATTAAATGATTAAAACACTCATTTTTGATTTTGGAGATGTCTTTATCAACCTAGATAAAGAAGCTCCATATATAGAGATGAGGAAATTAGGTATTCATTCATTTTCCAATGAAATGGTTGAAATCAATAAACGATATGAAACAGGAATTATTAGCACTTCTGCTTTTTTAGATTTTTATTGTAAAATATGTTTAAACACATCTAAAACTGAACTTTCTGAGGCTTGGAATTCTATTATTTTAGATTTCCCTGAATACAGACTTAAATATATTGAAGCTTTAGCAACTTCAAAAAAGTATCAATTAATATTATTGAGTAATACCAACGATTTACATATTGAAAAAGTAATTAAAAACATGACTATAGAAAGGTTTCTACGTTTTAAAAACTGTTTTGATGCTTTTTATTTATCACAAGAGATCCATTTAAGAAAACCAAATTCTGATATTTATAATTTTGTTTTAGATACACATCAAATTAATCCAAAAGAAATTTTATTTATAGATGATACCAAAGAAAATACTGAATCAGCAAAAAAACTTGGAATTCATAGCTGGAATATTATCCCAAAAAAGGAAGATATCGTAGATTTATTTCTTTTAAAAAAAGATCTATTTAAAAGAGATCAAGTGCCAAACTCAAAAAATACATAAATAATTGATTTATTTACTACTTAGCATTTTAGCATCCACAATAATTTTCATCATATTTAAATTATTTGAAAAGTTTCAAATAAATATCTTTCAGGCAATCGTTGTAAATTATTGTATTGCCTTTACAACTGGGATTTTAAGCTATAATGGAACAATCACAATTTCACAATTACCAAATTTAGATTGGTTTTACTACACGCTAATATTAGGAGCTTTGTTTATCATTGTTTTTAATTTAATGGGGATAACAACGCAAAAAAGTGGGCTCTCAGTGGTTTCTGTTGCCACTAAAATGAGTGTTGTAGTTCCCGTTTTATTTGGACTTTTATACTATAACGAAAGTCTTGGTACGGTAAAGTTAATAGGTATTGCGATTGCTTTAATTGCTGTCTACCTTACTTCAAATAAATCCAAGCAAGGAATTAGTGTGAATAGAAAATCAATAGTATTGCCCATATTAGTTTTTATTGGTAGTGGAATTATTGATACCAGCATTAAGTTTTTAGAAGATACTTATGTTGCAAATAACGACGTTCCCTTATTTTCAGCAATTATATTTCTAGCTGCAGCTGTTATTGGTTTTATATTTATAATAATTCAGATTATTAGGGGAAGTTTTAAATTCGAATTTAAAAACATTATTGCAGGAATATGTCTAGGAGTACCTAATTACTTTTCTATTTATTTTTTAGTACAAACATTGCGAAGTGACATACTAGAAAGTTCAGGAATTTTCGCAATAAACAATGTTTCCATAGTAGCACTATCGACTTTTGCAGGAATTTTTATTTTTAAAGAAAAACTTATTAGGAAAAATTGGATTGGAATAGCGCTAGCAATTTTAAGTATTGTTTTAATATCAATATAATTGGATAATAATATAGATTCATACAAAACGATAAAACAAGCCTCAAAAGAAGGACTATTTAAAGATAAAGGTAGTAAGTTTTATGGCTATGCTTTTCCAGTGACTAATGAAGAAGAAATTAAAGAAAAAATAGAGCTTCTAAAAAAACAACATTATAATGCTCGCCATTGGTGTTATGCATGGCAGCTAGGAAAAAAATATGATCATTATAGAGCAAATGATGATGGTGAACCATCAAATAGTGCAGGCATGCCTATTTATGGCCAACTACAGTCATTTAATGTTACAAATGTATTAGTGGTAGTAGTTCGCTATTTTGGAGGCACAAAGCTTGGAGTTGGAGGCTTGATAAAGGCTTATAAAAATGGTGCAAAATTAGCTTTAGAAAATTCGATAATTATCCATAAAACTATTGATGAGGTATTTTTAATAAAATTTGAATATCCAGAAATGAATACGATAATGCGCATCATCAAGGATGAAAATATTTCAATTATCAATCAGAAAATGGAATTAGATTGTCAATTTATAATTTCAATAAGAAAGAAAGAAGCGATAAGAATTTTTAAAATTTTTGAAAACACCTATAAAGTATCCATTAAAGTTGTAAAAAAATAATTACAGTTCTTTCAATTTTTTTAATAGATAATCTGGTGCTTTTATCAATTTTCTAGTAATACTATCTACAAATACTAAATTGGTAGTTGCGGTCACTAAAAGTTTATTTTCCTGATTGTGAATTTCATAATAAAATTCAATTTTAAATGAGGGAGTCTTTTTTAGAGTAGTCGTTATTTTTATAACATCATCATATTTAGCTGGATACTTATAATCTATGCTTAAATTCACAACTGGTAACATGACTTGATTATCTTCCATAAACTTATAAGATAATCCTAATGAACGCAACCATTCTGTACGTCCTTGCTCTAAATATCTGTCTCTTATACACATCTGACGCTGCCGACGACTCCTTACGTGTAG
>CAJXVL010000124.1 GCA_913061205.1 uncultured Flavobacteriaceae bacterium
GATATGCAAATTGGTTTTAACTCTCGTTTTTTAACTGAAATGCTTAACAACCTAAATAGTGATGAAGTTTCTTTAGAAATGTCCATGCCAAACCGTGCTGGGATTTTAACTCCTACTGATGGATTAGACGAGGGAGAATTAATAACGATGTTGGTAATGCCAGTAATGCTTAACAACTAAGTTTTCTTCCAAAGCTAGCAACTTAAATATTATTTTCACGAAGCTTTATTGGGCGGAATAATCGTACTAAATTAGAACAAAATAATTTTTACTGTCGCTGTATAATATTTATTATTTTATTTTATGTTCTTCCACTATGATAGGCATTTTAAATTTTAGATTTATTACAACACTTAAACTATTTAAGATTCCTGACTTACTTCGAAAACCTCAGCTTAAGTAGCAAGGAATTATGTATTTTTGCGTCCATGATTCATCAAGATACTATTGTCGCTTTAGCGACTCCATCTGGAGCTGGCGCTATTGCAATTATTCGACTTTCCGGTAAAGAGGCTATAACTATAGCGGCTGAAGTTTTTAATTCGATAAGCGGAAAAGAGCTATTAAAACAAAAATCTCATACGGTACATCTAGGAAATATTGTTGATGGAAGTAGAATTATTGATCAAGTATTAGCCACTATTTTTAAGAATCCTAACTCCTATACGGGAGAAAATGTAGTAGAATTTTCTTGTCATGGAAGTTCTTATATTCAACAAGAAATTATTCAATTATTACTCCGAAAAGGATGTAGGATGGCGACTGCTGGTGAGTTTACGCTTCAAGCTTTTTTAAATGGAAAAATGGATTTAAGCCAGGCGGAAGCAGTTGCAGATTTAATTGCTAGTGATTCAAAGGCATCACATCAACTTGCCATTCAACAAATGCGAGGCGGTTTTTCTACAGAAATTGAAGAACTCAGAATTCAGTTATTAAATTTCGCATCATTAATTGAACTAGAATTAGATTTTTCTGAAGAAGATGTAGAATTTGCAAATCGAGAAGAATTTCAAAAATTAATAAAAAAAATAACTAGTTTATTAAAAAAATTAATTGATTCGTTTGCTACAGGAAATGTTTTGAAAAATGGAATTCCGGTAGCCATCGTGGGCCGACCAAATTCAGGAAAGTCAACACTTTTAAATTCTTTATTAAATGAAGAAAGAGCTATAGTAAGTAATATAGCTGGAACGACAAGAGATACAATTGAAGATGAAATTACTATAGGAGGTATTCGTTTTCGTTTTATTGACACTGCTGGATTAAGAGAAACGACTGACGAAATTGAAAAGATTGGTGTCGAGCGTGCATTGGAAAAATTAGAAAAATCTTCAATTTATATCTATTTATTTGACAGTACAGAAATGAGTGTAATGGAAGTAAAAAAAGAACTTGATAGCTTCACTACCAATTCTAAACAACTTATTGTAGCCAATAAAATTGACAAAGCATCTAAAGAAGAATTATCTGCCATCAATAATAGTGATTTACCTTTCTTAACTATTTCAGCGAAAAGCAAAGATAGCTTGGATGTATTGAGCAATTCTCTTTTGAATATTGCAGGAATTGAAGCCTTAGATTCCAATCAATTAATGGTCACCAATTCCAGACATTACGATGTTTTAATAAAATCCTTAGAAGAAATTTCTAAGGTGCAAGAAGGTATTGATAATCATCTTACAGGAGATTTATTAGCGATCGATTTAAGACAAGCTTTATACTTTTTAGGAGAGATAACTGGCAAAGTAAGCAATGACGATTTATTAGGTAATATTTTTGCAAACTTTTGTATTGGAAAGTAATCAAAACAAACTATACGAAATTTAATAAACACAGGATCATCTTTAGCTTGATTGTATTAATTAGAATGCACTTACTAAAATTAAACCTATAAAATCATTCCAGCTGCAACGGTTTCATGGGTAGTATGATCAATTAAAATAAAACTACCTGTTACTCTATTATCTCTATATTCATCTACCATAAGGGGTCTTGTAGTTCTTATTTTAACACGAGCTATATCATTCATTTTCAAGTTTTTATCCTTTTCTTCACGACGATATGTATTGATGTCTATTTTATACATAACGTCTTTAATCATAGCCTTTTGCTCATTGGAAGTATGCAAGATGGTGTATTTTGCTTTTGGACTGGCTGAATTATTATTTAACCAACACAACATGGTGTCAAATTCTTGAACAGCTTTTGGCTGGTTAGTTGTTTTTACGATCATATCTCCCCTACTAACATCAATGTCATTTTCCAAAGAGATGGATACGGACATTGGAGCATAAGCTTCTTTTAAACTACCTTCATACGTATCTATTGATTTAATGGTAGCTGTAAAACCAGATGGCATAACAGTTACTTTATCACCTGGTCTAAAAATTCCGCTTGCTACTCTTCCAGCATAGCCTCTATAATCCATGAAGCCATCTCTTTGAGGGCGTAAAACAGTTTGAACGGGAAAGCGTGCATCTATTTTATTAATGTCACTACTTATGTGTAAATTTTCTAAGGTATTTAATAATGGAGCTCCTTGATACCAATCCATATGTTTAGACCTATTAACAACATTATCACCATCCAAAGCACTTATGGGAATAAACCGAATGTCCTTTGCATATAATTTAGAAGAAAACTCTTCAAATTGAATATTAATTTTATTGTAAATTTCTTCAGAATAATTCACTAAATCCATTTTATTAATGCAAACAATTACATGCGGTATCTGCAATAACGAAGCTATAAAGGCATGTCTTTTAGTTTGTTCAAGCACTCCATGGCGCGCATCTATTAAAATAATTGCAACATTAGCAGTAGAAGCTCCAGTAACCATATTTCTAGTGTATTGAATGTGTCCTGGTGTATCTGCAATGATAAATTTTCGCTTGGGTGTGGTAAAATATCTGTAAGCAACATCGATAGTTATTCCCTGCTCTCGTTCATCTCTAAGTCCATCTGTAAATAATGCAAGATCTATTCCTTTATGTCCTTTTCGTTTACTAGTTGTAGTTACTGCTTCTAATTGATCTTCAAATATTGCCTTACTATCATACAACAATCTTCCAATAAGTGTACTTTTTCCATCATCTACACTACCAGCAGTTGTAAAACGTAATAATTGATTATTATCTATTTGCATAAATTGTTTAGTTTTTAAAAATAACCTTCTCTTTTTCTATCTTCCATAGCAGTTTCACTTCTCTTATCATCACTCCGATTTCCTCTTTCTGTTTGCTTAATAGCTGCAACTTCTGCTACAATTTTTTCAAGAGTATCAGCTTCTGATTCTATTCCGCCTGTTATCGTAATATCTCCTAATGTTCTAAATCGTATTTTTAAGTTTTTAATTTCTTCACCTTTATTTAATTTCAGAAACTTTGAAAAAGGAATCCAAGAATTATTTCTCCATATCATATCCCTTTGGTGCGCTATGTAAAGAGATGGAATATCAATTTGTTCTCTTTTAATATAATTCCAAACGTCCATTTCGGTCCAATTACTAATTGGAAAGGCTCTAAAGTGCTCTCCTTCAGAATGTTTTCCGTTTAAAATATTCCATAATTCTGGACGCTGATTTTTAGGATCCCATTGCCCAAAATCATCTCTATGAGAAAAAAATCGTTCTTTTGCTCTTGCCTTTTCTTCATCTCTTCTACCTCCACCTATTGCGCAATCGATTTTATATTCTTCTATAGTGTCTAAAAGAGTAGTTATTTGCAACACATTTCGAGTAGCGTTTTTTCCTCTTTCTTCCACAACCCTTCCATCATCAATAGACTTTTGAACAGATCCAATAATTAATTGAACTCCTAATTCATGTATTAAATCATCTCTAAACTGTATCGCTTCAGGAAAATTATGTCCTGTGTCTACGTGTAGAAATTGAAAAGGAATGGTTGAAGGATAAAATGCTTTTTTTGCTAAATGAGCTACTAAGATCGAATCTTTACCTCCAGAAAATAATAAAACCGGATTTCGAAATTGAGCCCAAACTTCTCTCAGAATATAAATTGCTTCCGATTCTAATTCATCTAGGTAATTTAAATAATACTTTTTCATAGTATAGACTTTTCCAATTTGGTTTCAATTGTATTCAAAATCATGTTTACTGCTTCATCAACAGTCGATTTTGTTGTATCAATTCTTAAATTAGGATTCTCTGGCCTTTCATAAGGGGCATTAATTCCTGTAAAATCTTTTATTAACCCTTTTTTTGCTTTTCCATACAATCCTTTTGTATCTCTTCGCATACATTCTTCAAGAGGAGTATCTACAAATATTTCAATAAAATTAATATCTTTTACTTTACTTTTTACCATCATTCTATCTTTTATGTAAGGTGAGACAAAGGCAGATAAAACAACCAAACCAGCATCTATTAAAAGGCTTGACACTTCTGCAATACGTCTTATATTTTCAGTTCTATCTTCTTGAGAAAATGTTAAATCCACATTTAAACCCTGTCTTACATTATCTCCATCTAATAAGTAAGTATGTATAGAATTATCGTTTAATTTACTTTCTAGAGCATTGGCAATTGTAGACTTTCCTGCTCCAGATAAACCAGTAAACCAAATTACAAAAGAAGTATGATTATTTAATTTATTACGCTGCTTTTTTGTTATAACGAATTCATGACTTATAATATTTTTATTCATATGCTAAATTTTAATATTATTATTTAAGTAACCAAATGGAATTTTTAACCAAAAACGTTCATGAAAATAATAAAGAATAAATTTACTAATTAACTCTAACAAAGCAATAAAAAGAGCGGCTTCGTAAAAATTTTTTAAAACTGCACCAGTGATTATAAAGGTAGTGGTTGTTCCGACTATTCTCCAAGACACTGATTTAATTATTGATTTTTTCTTAGAAACATTATTTAAAATAGTAAAAAATTGCCAGATACGCTCATGTAAATAATAAATCAGTAGTTTTAGAATAAATTCAATAGCTCCAATTTTAATAGCGTTTTCAAAACTACAATTACCATATAAGCAGGTAATTAACAGTACTATTAAAAAAATATCTGTAGTTGCTATAAATCGCCATGAGATCCCTTTTATGACACTTCTTAAATGGGATTCTTTGCTTTTCATAACTACTAAACTGAAACTAAGAAATTTGAATTTAATAAGTTTTCTTTATTATATCTTAAAGGAAGTTTGGTCTTGTTATCTATTACTTTAACACCTACCGCTTGACAAATTGCTTGACCAGCTGCAGTATCCCATTCCATAGTTGGAGCAAATCTTGGATATACATCAGCGGTTCCTTCTGCAACTAAACAAAACTTCAAAGAGCTCCCTTTTGAAACGATTTCAGTTTTTATTTTCTTTTCGATTTTTGATATAAACTTTTTAGTAGCTTCATTTAAATGAGATCGACTACCTACAATGCGAATAAGTTCACTATTTTTAGTTGAAGGTTTAATTTCGATTGAATGTTTAAAAATAAAATCCAAAGAAACTTTTTCATTTACTAATTCTATTTTATACGATTTTGAGGCATCTTCTAAAGTATAATACAAAGTTTTTGAAACGGGAACATAAATAACTCCCAATAATGGGCTTCCATCTTTAATCAAAGCAATATTAACAGTAAATTCTCCATTGCGTTTTATGAACTCTTTAGTGCCGTCTAATGGATCCACTATCCAGCAATATTCCCAATCTTTTCGTTGAGAATAATCTAGTTGTGTATTTTCTTCACTTATAATTGGAATACCTGTATCAATAAGATAGTTATTTATTACATCGTTAGCATTTTTATCAGCTTGAGTAAGTGGAGATTTATCTTCTTTAAATTCTATATCGATCTTCTTCGCATAAACTTCCATTATTGTACTACCTGCATCAATAGATGCTTGAATTGCAATACTCAATAATTTTTTCATTTTGGGAAAGGTTTATAAATCAAATTTACGAAAAATAATATGCAAAAACATTCTTATTTTTATTGCAAAATAATTCAAAAACTATTATTATTTAATTATTGACCACTTATTATAAAACAATATCATAAATAAACTCTAAAATATTTTAAAAGAATAGTATTTAATTTACTTTTACGCTTATATCAAATTTATTATGAAACATATTTATATTTTATTAGCTACAACATTCACATTAATTTCTTGTAATTCAAATAGTGATTTTTATACCATAGAAGGTAATGCTATTGGTTTTGAAGATGGTACTACTATTTTTGTAAATACCGTTTCTAACAATAATCAACCAAAAATAATAGATACTCTTATTGTTAATTCAGGATCTTTTAAGGGAGTATATCCAAAAAGTGAAGTGCTTTCCATTAATTTACTCCAAGTTGAAAATATAAAAGCAAATATTTTATACTTCCCTGAAAACAGCAATCTTAAAGCTACTTTATATAAAGATAGTATTCAGTCGTCCTTTATTGTCGGTAGTCAGCAAAATGATTCCTATAAAGAGTTTATGGATCAGTTGAAAGCATTTAATAAAATAAAAAGTGAAAAAAGCGAACTATTTAAACAAGCTCGCAGAGAACAAGATGGAATCGCAGCCAAGGACCTTCAAAGTGAAATTCAAGATATTTCGGTTGCAGAAAATGACTATAAAA
>CAJXVL010000125.1 GCA_913061205.1 uncultured Flavobacteriaceae bacterium
CTAATAAATTTTCTCCTGGAAGTGCATCAAAAGCAATAAAGAAAGACTCTAAATAGGTGTCTTGAGATTCTTTTTGAAGAACAAATGCATCATCTAATGCTTGATTAAAAGCAGCATCTCTTGTATTATTGGCTAATCCTTTTAAGATATCTTTTACCGATACTTGAAGAATCACATTAATACCTCCTTTTAAATCCAAACCTTTATTAAGCTCTTTTCCTTTAGCAGTATTATAATCTATTACGATTGGCCCCAGAGATACCACTGGAATGTTTCCAATAGAATCTAAGTAACTCGCTTCTGCTGAATTTCTTTTTTCTGTTTCATTAGCAGAAAACTTTGCGTTGGCAAACGTTTTTGCTTCATCCTCTGCAGTATTTGCGATATAAGTAAATGATAGTTGGTACAAACTTACCAAACCAAACACTATTGCAAATACTTTAATTAATCCTTTATTTTGCATTCTTTTATTTTTTTGTGTCAAATTTTTAAAACGAGCAAATATAGAATTTACCGCATAACCTGACAATTATATTTAATGATATTAAATTTGATTGTTTTTTTGCTTTATTAAATTTTAATAAAAGCGTTTGGATAATTAAATAAAAACTGGGCCCGCTCTAACTTCTGGATTGTTATGCGAAGCATTATCAATTTCGATTGATTTGTTACCGTATATAATATAGGCTACTTTTTCAATTTTATTTTTAAGCCTTAGCTCCTTTGATAGGTCAGGATAATAAACATCGAGATTAAAAGAACGATCATTTTCGGGAGATGATTCAATAACTAAACCGTTTGAATCTAATGCATTTCCTTTGCTCTTTTGAATTTCAAATACATCAAGCTGGTAGGTATTTGATTTCTTTTTAGTAGGTACTTTGAAGGGATCTTCATTAAAATCTAATGAAGAATAACTTAGCCTTAAAGCTTTTTCTTTTGAAAATATTTTTTTAATGGAAACAACATCAACTTCGCTGAAATAAGAAATCTTTAAAACTCCGTTAGCTCCTTTGTAAACTTGTATTTTTTGAATACCAATATCCTGTAGTAGCTTTTTTACATCTGCAATTGCATTTTCAGTTTCACCTAAAGAAGTCTCTTGACCTTCAAACTGCAGAACGATTTCTTGGTTAGGTACCGAAAACTGTTGAAGAACAGCTCCTAAAAAAGCAATAATTAATATAAATGTATTTAAGTACCATTTCGGTTTCATTCGCCAAATATAAAAAAAAAGACTGCATCTCTGCAGTCTTTATTAATAATCTTATTTAGATTTGGATATTAGAATACTAATAAACCGTTTGTTTTTCTAACTCCTTCTGCACTTCTTGACATATGTTCTTTTTCAGCATCGGTTAATTCTAATTCAACAACGCTTTCAATGCCATTACGTCCAAGAATAACTGGTACACCAATACAAATATCATTGAATCCATATTCTCCTTCTAATAAAATAGAACAAGGAAACATTTTCTTTTGATCACAAGCAATTGATTGAACCAAACCAGATACTGCAGCACCTGGAGCATACCATGCTGAAGTTCCCAATAACTTAGTTAAGGTACCACCACCGACTTTGGTATCTTCCATTACCTGATTTAATCTTTCTTCAGAAATAAATTTTGATACTGGCACACTGTTTCTAGTTGCCATTCTAGTTAAGGGAACCATGCCTACATCACTATGACCGCCAATTACCATACCATCTACATCGCTAATAGGTGCTTCTAAAGCTTCAGCCAATCTGTATTTAAAACGCGCACTGTCTAAAGCTCCACCCATTCCAATAATCCGATGCTTTGGCAAACCTGAAGTTTTATGAACTAAATACGTCATTGTATCCATAGGATTACTAACTACAATAATAATAGTATTTGGTGAGTGTTCAATTAAATTTGAAGAAACCGACTTTACAATACCGGCATTAATACCTATCAATTCTTCACGTGTCATTCCTGGTTTTCTAGGAATACCACTTGTAATAACTACTATATCACTTTCTGCAGTTTTCGAATAATCGTTAGTAACACCAACGATTTTTGTGTCAAAGCCATTTAATGATGCGGTTTGCATCAAATCCATCGCTTTTCCTTCAGCAAATCCTTCTTTGATATCTAAAATAACAACTTCGCTTGCAAAATCTTTGATAGCAATATACTCAGCACAACTTGCACCAACCGCACCTGCTCCTACAATAGTAATTTTCATATTTTTTTTATTTTTTTAAATAATTATTTAACCGTTTCTACCTTTGTTTATAAGAAAGCACGAAGATACAATAATTGGTATTATTACTCAAAATAAAATAAAAAAAGGCAGTGAATTTAATTATAAAAAAAGATAATGAAGCGATATGTTAACATTTGGAAATTTACCTAAAGTAAGCATGGAAGATATATAAAATTTATTGAAATAATAATTCGCACCTAGATCTCCTTTAAATTCCGTTTTACGCTCATCTAATAGAGACAGTAAGTCATTAAATACATCTAAAAAAACACCTTCTTTACCTCCAAGGGTATAGTTAAATTTATTCTCAGAATATCCCAGGGATCCTGTAAATTCAAAATTTTTAACTTTTTTTGAAGCAATTAATTGAAATAACCATGAATCTGCATCAATTACTATCGCGTTAATTGTAGTTAAGGGTTCGCTCCCAGTTTCTGGATCTACTGGCTCTATAGAAACTTCATCAAAAAATAAATCTAAATTAAAAACAGAGTAAGAGGCCAAAACAGCTAGCTCTATGGGCTGTGAGCTATTCAAATCTTTTCTAAAATATTGTGTAATCGAATGTTTTATTGCTGCTCCAAAAATATCATAACTAGATGTATTTATAGTAACTTTTGGAGAATACCTTAGGGTAAGGTCCGTTTCTTTCCACAAACCTATACTGGCTTGCAGATAAGGATGAGTTACTATATTTTGTTTGATTCCTTCAAAGGCTTGCCATTCATAAGCTTCATCGTCGATATAAAAATCAAAAAAAGTATCCGTATCTCCACCCAAAGCAGTTGGTATTTCCGCCGATGTAGCACCCCTAATTTCCATAGTTAATAACTCGTCGTTAGTAATAACAAATGATTTTTGCTTTTTTGGAATAGGAAGCACGTTAAAATTTACGGAAACATCAAGTTTAAATTTACCTATGGTCTCTGCAGAGCTATACCAAGATGACGAAGACTGATAAACAGATGCAACTGCTGCAGAGGAAACAAATTCGCCGGAGATATAGAGCATGTCTTGTACTGCATTGGTGAGGCCTAAATCATTAATTTGAGAAAAACCAAAAAAAGAAGACATCAATGCAGCACAAAAGATACTAATTTTTGAATTATTGCTAGGCATCAATATTTGCATATTTTGCATTTTTCTCAATAAATTCTCTACGAGGCGGTACCTCATCTCCCATTAACATAGAAAATACACGATCTGCTTCTGCACCATTTTCAATAACTATTTGACGGAGTGTTCTAGATTCTGGTTTCATTGTAGTATCCCAAAGCTGAATAGCATTCATTTCTCCAAGACCTTTATAACGCTGTATTTTACAACCCTCTCCAAAATCCTTTTGTATTTCTTCTCGTTCTTCATCACTCCAAGCATACTTTTTCTTTGCTCCTTTTCTAACCAGGTACAGGGGGGGAGTCGCTATATAAATATTACCATTTTCAATTAATTCTTTCATATATCTAAAGAAAAAAGTAAGAATTAAAGTTTCAATATGACTACCATCGACATCGGCATCACACATAATAACTACTTTATGATATCGTAATTTCTCTATATTTAATGCTTTACTATCTTCTTCTGTTCCAATTGTCACTCCTAAGGCTGTAAATATATTTCGAATCTCCTCATTTTCAAAAACCTTATGTTGCATTGCTTTTTCAACATTTAAAATCTTACCTCTTAAAGGTAAAATAGCTTGGAATTTTCTATCTCGACCTTGTTTTGCTGTACCACCCGCCGAATCTCCCTCAACAAGAAACACTTCACAAATAGCTGGATCTTGCTCAGAACAATCAGATAATTTTCCTGGCAAACCTCCAATACTCATAACGGTTTTACGCTGTACCATATCTCGCGCTTTATTGGCGGCGTGTCTAGCCTGTGCTGCAAGAATTACTTTCTGTACTATGGTTTTAGCATCGTTAGGGTTTTCTTCAAGGTAATTTTCTAACATTTCAGAAACCGATTGACTTACCGCAGCAGAAACCTCTCTATTTCCTAACTTGGTTTTTGTTTGTCCTTCAAATTGAGGTTCCCCAACTTTTACTGAAATAATTGCTGTTAAGCCTTCTCTAAAATCATCACCGGCAATATCAAACTTTAGCTTAGTTAACATTCCTGAGGCATCGGCATACTTTTTAAGTGTATGAGTTAGCCCTCGTCTAAACCCAGAAAGATGTGTCCCTCCTTCATGCGTATTAATGTTATTTACATAAGAATGCAAGTTTTCGCTGTAAGAAGTATTGTATATCATGGCAACCTCAACAGGGATCCCATTTTTTTCTCCTTCCATATGTATTACGTTAGCAATTACTGGTTCACGTGTTTCATCCAAAAACCGAATAAATTCTTTAAGTCCTTCTTCACTTTTAAAAGTATCTGCAACGAATTCTCCTTTTTCATCTTTCTCTCTTTTATCGATTATCGTAAGCGTAACACCCTTGTTAAGAAATGATAATTCTCGCAATCTATTAGACAACGTTTCATAACTATATTCTGTAGTTTGCTTAAATATCTCTGGATCTGCACTAAAAGTAACAACCGTTCCTCTAAAATCTGTTTCACCAACATGTTTGACAGGATACATCGTTTTTCCACGTTCATATTCCTGCTCATAAATTTTACCTTCCCGATGGACAACTGCTTTTAAATTTACAGAAAGTGCATTTACCACTGAAACGCCTACTCCGTGAAGACCACCAGAAACTTTATAAGAATCTTTATCAAATTTCCCACCTGCACCAATTTTAGTCATTACTACCTCTAAAGCAGAAACTCCCTCTTTTTTATGCAAATCAACAGGGATACCACGACCGTTATCTTTTACTGAAATGGAATTATCGTCATTTATAATGACATCTATTTCATCACAATAACCTCCCATAGCTTCATCGATGGAATTATCCACTACTTCATACACCAAATGATGCAAACCTCTTACTCCAACATCACCAATATACATAGATGGACGCATGCGCACATGCTCCATTCCTTCTAGGGCCTGAATGCTATCAGCACCATAGCTATCTTTTTTCTGTTCTTCGCTCATAAATAATAATTAAATTAATTTTAAAAATCAATTAGAACATAAAACCCTTATTGATTATAAACAAATATAGTCTTTTAAGTAATTTATTTAAAGCTTCTAAAGCCATTTTATAGGTACTTATTAACTTTTTACTGATTTCCTAAAACACGCTTAAAAAGCTTAAAAAATACCTTAAAACACATTTCATAGTTTTTAAAAGTGTTGTGCTTTCAGAAAGAAAACAAAAAGTGCTCAAAAACGAAATTTCAACCTTAAACTTTTACCTTTACTCTTTAAAAAAACGTAAGTTTTAATTTTATTCACGACCTAGCGACTATCATTTTAACAAATCTTTTTAATAATTTAAAAAAATGAAAAGTATTTTTAACATCACTAATAAAAAAAACCACATGAAAAAAAGTAACACTATCTCAACACTATTATTTGCATTATTAATGGCAATAGGAAGTTCAGTAAACGCACAAGAATTTAGAAAATTAGACAAAAGCCCTATGGATGCAGCTGCTTTTCCAACTAGTTACAAAGAGGCTAACAAACAAATGAAAGTAATTTACAGTAGACCTCAACTAAAAGGCAGAGAGTTAAGTAAATTAGCGCCAAATGGAGAAGTTTGGAGAACTGGCGCCAACGAAGCTCCTGAATTAGTTTTATATAAAGATTTCAACTTAAACGGAACAAAAATAAAAGCAGGTAGCTATTCTTTATTAACAATACCAGGCGAAAAAGAATGGACAATTATTTTAAATTCTGATCTAAACACCTGGGGATCGTATTATTATAATGATAAAAATGATGTAGCTCGCATTACAGTTCCAACGACTTATGCTAGTAATTCTTTAGAAGCTTTCTCGATAGTTCTCGATGGCGAAGATGGTAACATTATCATGCACATAGGATGGGACACTCTTAGAGTTTCTGTACCATTCACAAAATAAATTTATCTTTTTTGAACTAAAAAAAGCCTTGATTTCCCAAGGCTTTTTTTTTATGGGATATTTAGATATTTATGAGTTTGCAAGGAAACTTTCCATTTAGGGTTTTTCATTACATAGTCAACAATTATAGGAATCATCTGATCTCTCTTACTCCACTCTGGCTGCAAATATAAAATACAATGATCATTTACTTTAGTTGCTTGTTCTTCGGCAAACTTAAAATCTGCCTTATTATAAATAATCATTTTAAGCTCATTAGCAACTTGATATATTTCTTCTTTTGGAAGTTTTATTTTTTTAGGAGACAAGCAAATCCAATCCCAAGTGCCT
>CAJXVL010000126.1 GCA_913061205.1 uncultured Flavobacteriaceae bacterium
GATCTACACGTAAGGAGTCGTCGGCAGCGTCAGATGTGTATAAGAGACAGTTGTAGCATAGTAAAGTTGAAAAGGAGTTTGACAAATAAATATGTTCATATTTTTAGTTTATATTTTCTCCAATAATAATATTTTATAATAAACATTATAAAAAAAGCAATAAATTGAGCTATAGCCGCCCCTAAAACACCATAAATAGGAATTAATATAAAACTGAAAACAATATTAAATATAAATCCTAAAATTGTAGCTTTTAATATATCTATATCTCTTTTATAGGTATATAGAGCATAGTGTGTTATATATGAAAAACAATATAACATTGTTGAAAATAATAAAATTATATAAGACAAAATGTTATCGAAAAGGATCGTTTTATCTAAATACATCAATAGAGGATAAATAAATAGAATAGACAATACCAAACCAATTGTGGTAAATTGAAGTGTTTGTTTTTTAAACAACTTAAGCATGATTATAAACTTTCCGTTTTCTGAATTTTTACTTTCTATCAAACGGGGGTATTGCTCAATAATAACTATAGTTTGAACAAACACAAACAAAATATTAGCAATGCTTGAGAAAAAAGTAAATATTCCTACTTCTTTTGTGGAAAAATAATACTCTAAAAAATATCTTCCTGAAAATTCTATAACTTTATATAGAATTGTTCCAACAAAAAAGGGGAAAGCTATTTTTACTCCTTTTTTAATCCAATCAACATCAACACCTTTTACCCATTTAAAATTAATATATTTAAATCCAAAAAGAACGGAAAGGGCTGCTCCTATTGACCAGAAAATAAAAAGAGATTCCATCTTTGGCTTTACACTTTGAAACTCCCAAAACAAATATAATAATGCAATCCATATTCCTGATCTAATAAATAACACAATAGTTGCAGAAACTGTTTTCTTTAAAATGATTAAAACTCTATAAATCTCCTGAGATAAATGTTCTGAAATTGTTATTAAATAAAATAATATAATATATTCAAAATCAATAAAACCTGTTTTAAAAATATAATAGGCCAATGGAAGTACTATTAGATAACAAAAAAAATAAAATAATAATTGATGTTTAAAATAAAAATTAAATTCTTTTGCAGCATCTTTTAGCATTTCTCTTGCACTAAAGGAAAAGAAATCAAAACCTACAATGAAAGTCATAATTATTATTGTGCTTTGAAATAAGCCAAAAATCCCATAATCTTCAATACTAAGTTTCTTTATAACAAGTATAGATAATAAAAATTTTAAAGCTATAGTAATAGCTCTCAAAACAAGGTTTATTGACCTTTCGGTAAGAAAATGTTTCATTCCATTTTAAATATTATAATCCTTTTTTAACAAAGAAATAATAAAGGAGTCCCAATACCTACCATCTTCAAAACAATTCTCTCTTAAACGCCCATCTTCTTTAAATTGATTTGTATTTAAGAAAAAATCAAGTTTTTTGGTGTCAAATTCATATAACTCCATCCAGATTTTATTAAGATTTAAGTTATTAAATCCGTACTCAATTAATAATTTTGAAGCTTCACTAGCAGTTTCATTATTTCCAATATACATTTCATTTTCCCCTATATAAAATGAAAAATCTCCAGATCTATTAATCCAATTAACATATAATATCCCTGCTGCTCCAATGGGTTTGTTGTCTTCTAATCGCACTATAGTAAACATAAAATTAATATGTTTGGTGTTTTGGAGGTGCTCAAACCACTTTTCTTGATCAGATATAGATAATTCTCTAACCTCTCTAAAGTTTCGTCTAAAATTAATAAGGTTTCTCCAATCTCTAAAGAATGGAAGGTCTTCTTTTTCAACTGCTCTAAGTCCTATAATTTCACCTTTTATCATAATACTATACTTTTTTGTGTTATATGTTCTCCAGACTCCATATTAGTGTTTAATGATTTTCCTATTAAACTATGTATATCATAAGGGTGAATACCTCTTTCAGAAACAGGTCTTAACGCTATTATATCATTATTTGTTAATATATGTCCTTTTTTTAAATTTTTATTGACTCTTAGGCATCTTCTTTGAACAATTTGAGATTGAGCTTCATTTGCCTCTACTCTTTTTACACCATCCCCAAGAGCACTTAATAGTTCATAAGATCTATCAACCATACTTCTCCAAGTTTTAGGATTCATTGCAAAAGAGTGATCAGGACCATCTTGATGATTATCATCAGTAAAATGTTTTTCAATAACACGAGCCCCTAATGTGATTGCTCCTAGTGTAGTTGCATGTCCATGAGTGTGATCTGATAGTCCTAAAACTACTTGTGGGTAATCGCTTTTAAATTTATTTAAAACGTTTAAATTACAATATTTAAAATTATCATTAGACCCTGTATAGTTTGTATTGCATTGCATCAAAACAATATTTTTAGTTTTTGATAAAGCTAAATCCATAACCCTTTTAACGTCTTCATCGCTTGACGCTCCTGTTGCAATAAGTACTGGCTTATTTTTACCTATTATATAGTCAATAATTTCTAACCAAGAAATATCACCAGAACCAATTTTATATAAATCTACATATGGATCTACTTGATCTACAGACTCAAAATCGTAGGGGCTTGTAAAGTAATCTATTCCTACTTTAGTACATTCAGCTTTTAAAATTTTTGTCCAATCTTTAGATATACTAGCATCTTCATATACTTCAAAAATTGATTTTTTCCATTTAGATTGATGGGATAGCTTTCCTTTCATTTTATCAAAACCTAGTTTACTAACTATCTTATCGGCTTGAAAGTTTTGAAATTTTGCAGCATCAGCGCCAGATTCTTTTGCTAAAAGTATGAGTTTTTTGGCTTTATCTAATGATCCATTATGGTTAGCACCTATATCTGCTATAAAATATAAAGAATTATCATTTACAATTTTACTCCCTAACTTAATACTATTCATTATAATTTATTTTAAAATCTTTTATGGTTTGGTGTAAGTTTGGCAATACTGTCTTACTAAGGTTTTGATAGTATGAAGAATCTAAAGTTTGATCTGTACTTCTTTTTGCTCTATCTTTAAAGTCTGTTATTTTTCCTTTTTTAATCAAATTTACAGGTAAATTAAATTGCTTTAACAACTCAATACCAAAATCATATTTCGTACAAATTTCATTACCGCCAATATGAAGTGTTTTTCTTGAAAACATTTCGTTATTACTAATAATCTGATTTATATTTTCTGCTAAATTCCAAATTGAAATTGGCGTAAAAAGAACATCTGCAAATAATGATATTTCTTCTTTGTTTTTAACAGAATTAAGTATCCACTCTGCGAAACCGCTTTTTGTTTTATTTAAATTAGACCCCACTATTGTTGTTCTTATAATAGTATAATTCAATTTAGAATTTGTTAAGAAAAACTCTCCTAACTCTTTCGATTTGCCATAAACACTATTGGGGGATGCGCAATCTTCTTCTTTACTCATATGAAGTTCTGCAGGAAAAACAGCATCTGTAGAAATATAAATTACTTTTGTATCTAAATTAACAGCATCTGTAATTTTTTTTACAGATATCCCATTTATTAAAAATGCCTCTTTTGGATTTAAATCACAATAATTACCATTAGTTAGGGCGGCACAATGTATTATTAAATTAGGTTTTGACCATTTAATTAAAGTTTCATAGCTAGGTTCTTTTAAATCAAAACTTGTATAATTTTTAAAAAAACTTAGTCCTTTTTCACTTGAACCTGTAGAGAAAACTTCATATTCTTTTTGAAAGTGTTTTACCAATGTAGCGCCTAACATTCCAGTAGCACCAGTAATAAGTAATCTCATTGACATAAATTAAATATTCTGTTTATTTTTTATTTGAAATTTAAACTCTGCTACTTTCCAATCTTCTATGGTATCAATATCTTGAGCTTCCATTTCACTTATCTCTAAAGAACCCGTATTATTTGTCCATAACTTTTTTTCTTTTATTAATTTTTCAACATAAAACCAATAGAATTGTCCAGCATCATGGTAAATCTGTCTTAAATCTTGAGACCTTGTGTTTAAGTATTCCGGAGAAATCATATCCATTTTATTATTCTCATCTAATATCAAGCCTCTTTGAACAGGATAACTATACTTTAAAACAGGAAAAACACAATCATATTTTGAGTCTTTTAAAAATTTATAAAACTTCTGGAGTCTTTCTGGAGTGACAAACAGGGCTGTTGGATATATACAACAAGCATAATCAAAATTTATTCCTTTATCACTATAATCACTTATAACTTCCTCAATTACTTCAAATGTAGTAGCAAAATCATTGGCTTTTTCTTTACTTCTAAAAAAAGGAACTTTAGCTCCTAATTGAATTGCAAGATCTGCAATTTCTTTATCCTCTGTAGAAACCATAACTTCATCAAACAAATTACTTTTTAAAGCTGTTTGAATAGAATAGGCTATAATGGGCTTTCCTAAAAAATCTTTAATGTTTTTTCTTGAAATCCTTTTACTTCCACCTCGAGCAGGGATTATTGCTAATCTACTCATAAGTTATAATTTAAAAGATATGTCTACATGCTCTTTAATTAATCTTCTTAAGCCTTCTACAGTTTCCCATTCAGAATTGTTTTCTGAGTTATAACTAAACCCTTGAGGGACTCTTATTGCATTGAACATATTTAGGTATTCTTTTAAATCCCACATATGTGTGGTAGGAAGAATAGCATAGTATTTTCCTAAATCATAAGTGTAAAAGGAATCTGAAGGGGTTATCATTTCCTCATGTACTTTTTCTCCTGGCCTAATTCCTACTATAGGTTTTTCACATTCTGGTCCAATAGCTTCGGCAATGTCCATGATTTTATATGACGGAATTTTTGGAACATACAATTCCCCTCCCCACGCATTTTCTAAAGCATACATTACCATATCTACTCCTCCTTTTAGAGAAATATTAAACCTCGTCATATTAGGATCTGTAATAGGAAGCTTACCTTCTTCTTTCTTTTTATTTATAAAAAAGGGAATTACCGAACCATTAGAGCCCATTACATTACCATATCTTACAACAGAAAATCGAATTGAATTTTTCCCTTTTATATTATTTGCAGCAATAAATAATTTATCAGATGTTAGTTTTGTTGCTCCATATAAATTAATTGGGGCACAAGCTTTATCTGTGGAAAGCGCTACAACTCGTTTAACATTTGTTTTTAAACAAGCATCAACAACATTTTCTGCGCCTCCAATATTTGTTTTAATACATTCGTCCGGATTATATTCAGCAATATGTACATGCTTCATTGCTGCAGCATGAATTACATAATCAATATCTTGAAAAGCTCTAATTAATCTTTCTTTATCTCTTACATCTCCAATAAAAAAACGGATTTGTGGGTGTTCTTGTGTAGTGAACTCCTGAGCCATTTGAAACTGCTTTTGCTCGTCTCTTGAAAAGATTATTAATCGTCTTATTTCTGGATATTTCTTTAAAATATGCCTTGTTAATGCTTTGCCTAATGATCCTGTCCCTCCAGTTATTAAAATTGATTTGTTATTAAAATCTAGCATTTATTTATTTAATTAATTAATCTATCTATTATATGGTAATCATTCAAAAGTGTCAAGCATTTGTTTTTATTCACTCTCAACACTATATGCTACTTCTTTTAGGTATAGGTAACTATGCCTAGCAAATGCTAATAATAAAAATCCAAGAACAAATACAAAAGGATAGAAAATAAATTTATTACCTAATATTCCTGGTTTTTCGTTTAATAGTCTAGGTTCGTTCATCATAACTATAATATTATCAGAGACAACTAATTCTTCTCTTATCTTTTCGTTGTCCAATAAAAGTTCAGTTTTTTTATTTAGAATCCCATGAATATTAAAGTTTTTATCCACAACAAAAGTTTGATCAGAAGGTGATGAAAGAGATTCATTCTTACTATACAGCTTTATTACAGTGTCAATTTGACTAATTACCTTTTCATTGCTTATTATTCTATCTTCCATATTTTTAATACCAACGTTCCTTACTTTTCTTAAAAGTTCATCGTTGTTAAAAAAATTAATGATTTTGGCAATGGTCTCTTCATTTGCATTTGACAATAAGGAGAACTCTAAATTATGGTACTTATACTCTGTTGTAAAGGTTTCTGAGACGTTTATCTCATTATCTTCAAAATCAAGATTTTGAAGCAATCCATCAAGATTACGGTAAGTTTGCTCATATTTATCCACAATGTCCTTTAAATTAATCAAAGGAGTTAGTTCCATATCTTTAACTTCTAAAGAGTTGATGTTAAACCCTATTTTTGTAAAGAATAAAGAGTCTTTTTCTTTTATTTTTTCATTAAATAATTCTACTTCACTATACAAGTAGTTGACCGCATCAAAATTAACTCTTAAAAGAACTGTGGCTTTTTGTAAAGGTTTATTATTATTTTGAGTAAAATATCCTAAAACAAGACCTAGTAATATAAGTCCTGTCTCTTATACACATCTGACGCTGCCGACGACTCCTTACGT
>CAJXVL010000127.1 GCA_913061205.1 uncultured Flavobacteriaceae bacterium
CGAGATTCCTCTACGTCTCGTGGGCTCGGAGATGTGTATAAGAGACAGCTTGATTGTCTGTAAATGTAGCCATTCCCATTAATCCAACAATTTTTATATTTTGAAAATTTTTAATTTCTTCTGACGCTAATAAATTTAATACTTCATTTTCTGATAAACCAAATTTATTTTCTTCGGCAGCTATTTTTACCTGAAGTAAACAATCTATAATTCTATTGTTTTTTAAAGCTTGTTTATTTATTTCAGTTAACAAACGTAAACTATCAACTCCATGAATTAAACTCACAAAAGGAGCCATGTATTTCACCTTATTTCTTTGAATGTGGCCTATCATATGCCAAGCTATATCTTTTGGCATTTCATTAAATTTAGAAGCCATTTCCTGAATTTTATTTTCCCCAAAAATACGTTGTCCCCCATTATAAGCTTCTAATAGATCACTAATGGGTTTGGTTTTTGAAACTGCTACTAAAGAAACACCTTCAGGAAGTTTGGATTTTATTTTTAATATATTTTCTGAAATACTCATTTTCTAAAATTCATATATTGTTATTCCACTGCGTAATTTAGGCTCTATAAAAGTGCTTTTTGGAGGCATAGTCAATCCCTCATCAGCAATATTTTTCAATTCTTGAATCGTTATTGGGAGTAAGCTAAAACCAACAGCAAACTTATTTGAATCTATCATCGATTTAATATAAGCTAAATTTGTTTTACCGTGTGGGTATTCAATTCGGGAGTCATTACGTAAATCATTAATCCCTAGTATTGGTTTTAAAATAGTATCGAATAGTATTTGAACATCAAGAGTATCTAAAGAGTTTTTAATTTGATATCCTTCTTTCCGTAAATATAAAGAGTAATATTCACCATCTAAATACATACTAAAATGATGCTTTTTACTAGGTTTGTAATAACTATTCCCTCTATTTTCAATTCTAAAGTATTCATCAAGAGAAATTAAAAACTCTTCTTTACTCAAACCATTTAGATCTTTAATTAATCTATTGAATTCGTAAATTTGTAATTCACTTTCAGGAATTAAATAACTCATAAAGAAATTATAAGGTTCTTCTCCAGTATGATCTGAATTTTCATTTTTTAAATGGGTAGTTAATAAACTAGAAGAAGCTGATCTATGGTGACCATCAGCAATGTAAAGTTTATTCATTTTTGAAAAAATAGCTTCTACTTGTTGAATAATTTTTTCATCATTCACATTCCAAACGTAATGAGTATCTCTAAAAGTAGTTGTGAATTCATACTCTGCTCTTGTTAGCATTACAGTTTCTATAATTTTTTTTAATGGAGTATTATCTGGATAGGTTAATAAAACAGGTTCTGCATTAAATCCAACGGTTTTTAGGTATTGTTCAAATATAATTTCTTTTCGCTCTAAAGTATTTTCATGCTTTTTAATAATATTATTTTGATAATCTAGGGTACTTGCTCCAGCAATAATACCATTAAATTCATGGCCTTCTTTACTTATAATCTTATAAAAATAAAAGCATGAAGTTTTATCTTGTAAAAAAGAACCATCTTCTTTAAATTCTTTATATCTGTTGCGAACTAATGTATAGCGCCTTTCTCCGGTAATTGTTTTTTGATACTTATATCCCGGATTTACAATATGTAAAAATGAAAATGGATTGTCTCTTAATCGGGCATTTTTTTCCTTCGTAGAATAACTTTCATAAGATCTAGAAGCAATTAATCCCACTTTATCTCGAGTGGGTCTTACCGCTTTAAAAGGGATGATTTTCGCCATTGTAAAAGGTTTTATATTTTATTTAAAATTTCTACCTTAAGGTTATATAAATTGCTTTGAAACATTTTCAGCTCTTCTTTTTTCGCTGTAATCGTAAAATCCTTCACCACTTTTAACACCTAGCTTACCAGCTGTAACCATATTGACTAATAATGGACAAGGAGCATATTTTGGATTTTTAAATCCATCATACATGACATTTAAAATAGAAAAGCATATATCCAATCCAATAAAATCTGCTAATTGTAAGGGCCCCATTGGGTGAGCCATTCCTAATTTCATTACGGTATCTATTTCTTGAACACCCGCTACACCATTATATAATGTTTCTATAGCCTCATTAATCATAGGCATCAAAATACGGTTTGCGACAAAACCAGGATAATCATTAACTTTAACTGGTGTTTTATTTAATTTTTCTGAAATTACTTTTACGATCTCATATGTTTCTTGGCTTGTATTATAACCTTTTATAATTTCAACCAATTTCATTATTGGAACAGGATTCATAAAATGCATACCGATTACCATTTCAGGTCTAGATGTTACTGCCGCAATTTCTGTAATAGATATAGAAGAAGTATTAGTTGCTAGAATCGTGTTATCAGGACAGAATTTATCTAAATCTCTAAAGATATTAAGTTTTAACTCTAAATTTTCTGTTGCTGCTTCTACCACTAAACCTGCATATTCGACACCTTTTTGTAAACTAGTGCAGGTAGTTATATTATTAAGAGTACGTAGTTTATCTTCTTCAGTAATTCTTCCTTTAGCAATCATCCTATCCAAATTTTTGGTAATAGTCCCAATTCCTTTTTTTAATGAATTTTCTGAAAGATCAATAAGTTGTACTTTATAATCAAATTGAGCAAAGGTATGAGCAATACCGTTGCCCATAGTTCCTGCACCTATAACTGAAATATTTTTCATATTTATACCCGCGAAGATGGGTCTTTTTTAATTAAACTTAATTTTTATATGTCTTTAAAGTTTTCTATTATTTGCATGGCAACTCTTAAAGCCTCCGTTCCTTGTTCTAAAGTTACAATAGGAGTAGTGTTTGTATTAATAGCATCTGCAAATGCTTCCAATTCATCTAAAATGGCATTGTTATCATCTACATTTGGATTTTCAAAATAAATTTGTTTTTTAACTCCCTCAGCATTTGTTAAAATCATTGCAAAATCATCTGGATTTTTGGGAGCATCTTTCATTTTTACCACTTCACATTTCTTTTCTAAGAAATCAATAGATATGTAGGCGTCTTTTTGAAAAAACCTAGATTTTCTCATGTTCTTCATCGAAATTCTGCTAGCAGTAAGATTGGCTACACAGCCATTTTCAAATTCAATTCGAGCATTGGCAATATCTGGTGTTTGACTTATTACTGAAACGCCATTTGCGGTCACCGTTTTTACGCTAGATTTTACGACACTTAAAATGGCATCAATATCATGTATCATTAAATCTAAAACTACCGATACATCGGTACCTCTTGGGTTAAATTCTGCTAAACGATGTGACTCAATAAACATTGGATTATCAATCTGTTCATTTACTGCAGTAAAAGCCGGATTAAATCGTTCCACCTGACCGACTTGACCTTTAACTCCATTTTTTTTAGCCAATTCTCTAATAGTTTCAGCTTCTATAACGGTTTTTGTAATTGGCTTTTCTATAAATAAATGCCTGCCAGCATTTAGGACTTTTTTGGCGCAATCAAAATGAAATAATGTAGGAGTTACCACATCAACTATATCACATGCTTCAATCAAATTCTCCATCGTAGAAAAACTTTTGTAACCGAATTCTTCTGAAACATTTTTAGCTAATTTAGCATCGGAATCATAAAAACCAACAAGCTTGTACTTTGTAGATTTTTTTAGTAGTTTTAAATGAATTTTACCTAAGTGGCCAGCACCTATAACACCTGCATTTAACATTGAAAATAATTTTATGCAAATGTAATGGTTTTCAACCTCTTTTTTATTTAAATATTTTGAAACTATTTTAAATAAAAACAAACTTTTTGAAACTTGATTTCCTATTTTTGAGATATAAAAATTTAAATATTTTGCAAGATACTTTTACCCATAAAGGAATGCGGAAGAAATTAGTAGATACACTTAAAAATAAGGGCATTACTAATATAGAAGTTTTAAGTGCAATCGATAAAATTCCTCGTCATTTATTTATGGATTCCGGGTTTATTGATCATGCTTATGTGGATAAAGCTTTTCCAATTGGTGCCGATCAAACCATTTCTCAACCCTATACAGTGGCTAGACAATCGGAACTTTTAGATGTAAAAAAAGGATCCAAAATTTTGGAAATTGGAACTGGAAGTGGTTATCAAACAGCAGTTCTATTAGAAATGGGTATGCAAGTCTATTCTATTGAGCGTCAAAACGAGTTGTTCAAAAAAACAAAATTGTTCTTGCCCAAGCTGAATTATAGAGCTAAAAAACTCATTTTTGGCGATGGTTATATAGGTCTTAAAGCAGAAGCTCCTTTTGACGGTATTGTCGTTACTGCAGGTGCACCTTTTGTGCCGAAACCATTACTAGCGCAATTAAAAGTAGGAGCTAAGCTGGTAATTCCTGTTGGTGACGAGAGCCAGATTATGACTGTTTTTACTCGAACTTCAGCAACCGAATTTAGTAAAGAAGAATTTGGTGAATTTAGATTTGTACCTTTATTAGAAGATAAGAATTAGACTATATTGTTTTTTTGTAACTTAAAAATTAATTAACCTATATTGATGTGTCTAATTTTCATAAAATATGGTTTTTTTGAAAATAGCTACTGAAGGGTCTGTTGCGGTAAAGAAATTTATAAAGAATTAAATAGTATTAAAGCCATCAATGCTCTTAGTATTTTTGTCTTTCCAATATTTTCGAACACCTTTTCTACCTTTTTTGTTATCAGATTCGGCTAATTGAGTTCGTTCTTCTTTAAATTCCATAAAGGGTACTGCATAGCCACAAGAACTCTGCACTAAGTTAATATCCATTTCAATGATTTGGCGAGCACCTATATGTTTATCGAAAAGAGAACTATATGCTACATATTCTTGATCATTTTCATGATAAATTTTGGCATTTCCGTATAGCCTTAAAATAAGTGGCATTTCTTCAAAAGAACAAAACATAATGGTCATTCGATCATTTTCTAATAAATGTGCAGCAGTTTCATTCCCACTACCGGTAAGATTTAACCAAATAATTTTTTTATTATCAATTATTCTAAAAGTGTCCATTCCTTTAGGAGACACGTTGACACTTCCTTTACCTCTTGCGGTACCTACAAAAAATATTTTTTGATCTTCTATAAAATTTTGTAGTGCAGGGTTTAATTCGTTTAGTTGTTTCCCCATTTTAATTCTTTTCTGATTGCGAGTTGTTTGATTGCTTATTAGGTTTAAATAATGTAGGATTTTTATTTATTGAAGTCCTTCTTTATTCTACTTAAATCACGTTGGTTATCACGGTCTTTTAAGGTTTCTCTTTTATCGAATAATTTTTTTCCTTTACACAATGCGATTTCAACTTTTGCAAGTCCTTTTTCTGTAGTGAACATTAATAAGGGAATAATGGTTAGTCCAGAATTTTTAACTTGCTTTTCTAATTTTTTTAATTCATTTCTATTGAGCAATAGTTTACGTTCACTTTTGGGGGTGTGATTAAAGTGTGCTGCATGCGAATACTCTTGTATGGTCATGTTAATAACGAACAATTCGTTATTACTAAACTCGCAAAAAGCCTCTGTAATAGATGCTTTTCCTTCTCTAATAGCTTTTATTTCAGTTCCTTGTAAAACAATTCCTGCGACAAATTTGTCTAAGATTTCATATTCAAATCGAGCCTTTTTATTTTTTATTTTTATTGTTTTCTGAATCGCCATAGCATTGCAAAAATAGGCAAACTATTTGTGTAATATATATAGATTTAAATATTGTCTCATTTTTCTAAAATAAAAATAATTTTAAAAATAGTTCTAATAGTTTAGATCTTGATGGTGTATTTATTAATGGGGAATTAAAATTGAAATCAAAAATTGAAATTGAAAATATAACAGTTTCTATTTTAGATTAATTATTCATTATGGTTTTCAATAATTAAAGCGGCCACACCTTCATCAACAGTCACTATAAAAAGCTTCCCATTATCACTATCGTTAATTTGCAAATGTTCTTTTTTTCCAATAATAGCATTAACAAAAGCTGGTGTCGTATTACTATGGCCAACAATTAATACAGTTTGTTTATCAGTATTATGTTTGAAGTTTTTATTAAATAAATTTTCTGCATCATAGCTTAGCACATCTAAACCTTTAGAAGATGCCGTTGGGAATGCTGTTTGTTGAGTTCTTTTGTAGTCTGTTGAGTAAATTTTATCAAAAGGAATATCTTTAAATACCTTTGCCCAATTATCAGCTCTTTTTAAACCTAGTTCATTTAATACTGGGTCTTTATCTTTTGTGCTTCTATCTTTTTCAGCATGCCTTATTAAGTAATAAATAGTTGTGTTATTATTGATTACTACTTCTTTCTTTTTATCAGATTTACATGAAATAACAAATGATAAAATTATAATTATAAATATTTTTTTTTTCATACCGATATATTTGTTATAAATTTAGTTTCAGACCTGTCTCTTATACACATCTCCGAGCCCACGAGACGTAGAGGAATCTCG
>CAJXVL010000128.1 GCA_913061205.1 uncultured Flavobacteriaceae bacterium
TCTCCATTTACTTCAATTGGACTAAAGTTCTTTTCCCATTCAGCATTCCAATTTATTTGTGGTATTTCAGTAACCTTATAACTTATTTTAAATTCTATTGAATTTAAAATCTGAACATTCTCAATCAAGTCTGGATTTAAATCTTTCTTTTGAATATAGGCTTTTAGTCCTGTTTCTGTTTCTGTAAAACTCTCAAATTCTAATGCCCCTAATTGAGCTACTAAAATTTCAGATGCAGGCTGCAAAGGTGACATAGTAAAATGATATTCTATATATGATTGAGTCATTTTATAAGGCGTTTACTATTGCCATAAAATTATCAGCATTTAATGCCGCTCCACCGATTAACCCACCGTCAACATCGTTTTTACCAAATATCTCTTTGGCATTTTCAGGCTTTACACTCCCACCATAAAGGATTGAAACATCTTCAGAAATTGTTGAATTATAATTTTCTTTCACTAGATTTCGGATAAAAGAATGCATTTCTTGTGCTTGTTCGGGGCTTGCAGTTTGACCTGTACCAATCGCCCAAACAGGCTCATACGCCAATACTATAGATTTCCAGTTTTCATTTTTTAAATGAAACAAAGCATTTTTAATTTGATTTTCAACAACCATAAAGTGATTTTCAATACTTCTGTCTTCCCATTTTTCACCAAAACAAAAAATAATTTGCATGTCCTCATTTAAAGCCTTGTCAACTTTTTGCTTTAATAAATTATCATCTTCACTAAAAAACTCTCTACGCTCACTATGACCGAGTATAACAGTATTTACACCAACACTTTTTAGCATTGTTGCTGAAATTTCACCCGTATAGGCTCCATGGTTTGCAAAATGCATATTTTGTGCTGCAACTTTAATACTTGAATCTTTTAATTGTTTAGAAGCTTCCAATAAGTTTACAAAAGTTGGTGCAATTATCACCTCTACATTAGTGGTTTTTTCTTTTTTAATTAATTCAGAAATCAATGTATTTGTTGCTCCCAAATCATTGTTCATTTTCCAATTTCCTGCTACTATTTTTTTTCTCATATTTATGACCTATTCTAATTAGGGTATCTATTTAATTAAATTCAATTATTCAATGCTTTACTTATTTTTTCATCATCAGCTTTTATCGCCTTGTATAACGTTATTTCTCCCTCGGGATTTACCACCAGATATCTCGGAATCCAATCTAGCTTTAAACTAGAACAAAAATCACCTTTCCAACCAGATGCAATGTAATAATGCTCTCCTTCAATATTTAATGCTTTTATTACTTTTTGCCACTTTTCAATAGATCTATCTAAAGAAAGGAATAAAAACACAGTGTTTTTATTGTTTTTTTGTATTTCTTTAATTTTTGACATTCCTTTCACACAGTCACTACACCATCCTGCCCAAATATCGATTAATATGTTTTTACCCTTATATAAATCTAATATTTCAGAAAAAGTAATTTCAACTTCTTCATTAGTCAACAGCACATCATTTAATGCTTTTGCACTAAATGAAATTTCTTGTGCGTTTACTGAACATACAGAAAAAAATAAAATGATTAAAAATAAAATTTTCTTCATAGCGTTATTTTATGTGTTATATTTTAATGCGTATGAGTTCAATTTTAGCTTATAAGTTTTTCAATTTCTAATTTTCGGATCTAACCATCCATAAATAACATCTACAAAAATATTAATTAGTATAAATAACGATGCAATAACAATAACAGCTCCCATGATAACGGGTAAATCTAATGTATTTAATGCATCAACAATTTCCTTCCCTAAACCATTCCATCCAAAAATATACTCTACAAAAACTGCTCCTGCTAACATAGAAGCAAACCATCCAGAAATAGCAGTTACAACAGGATTCATTGCGTTTTTTAAAGCATGTTTTCTAATTATTGATAACTCACTTAACCCTTTCGCTTTTGCTGTTCTAATGTAATCGGTACTCAAAACCTCTAATAATGAATTTCGCATTAACTGACTTACAACCGCTAAAGGTCTAATTCCTAAAACTACCGCCGGTAATATTAGATTCTTCCATTGAATATAAGTTCCATTACCAAAATCATCTACTTCATATAAACTCCCTGTCATATTTAACCCGGTATAGTTATGAAGTAAAAAACCAAAAATCCAAGCAAATAAAATAGCACTAAAAAAGGAAGGAACACTCATTCCAAAAGTACTTACCAACTGGATTAATTTATCGATCCAGCTATCTTTATACATTGCCGAAATAACTCCTAAGGACATTCCTAAAACCATAGCAATAAAAATCGATGATATTGCAAGTACAATTGTATTAGGTAACGTTTCTAAAATTACAGCACTTACTTTTTTTCCGTTTTTTTGAAATGATTCTCTTAAATAAGGAGCTTTTAAAACCACATTGATTTCTCCAATACTAAATAATTTAAATCCTAAATATTTTTTATCAGAAAAGTAGCTATGGTCCTCTTTCCTTAGACTATGAAATGATATGGGCGAAAGATCATTTAAATAATACGCATATTGCTTACTAAGAGGTTGATCAAACCCATATTTCTTTTTTACAATTGCAACTTGTTCTGCTGTTTCATTTTGCCCTAACATCATTCTAGCTGGATCACCAGGAAGAATATTAAACAATAAGAAAACAACCGTAACTACCCCAAAAAGAGTAAAAAATGCATATCCTATTTTTTGTAGCAAATAACTAATCATTATAATACCGCAGCTTATTAATATCTTATAATCAATGTGTTATACTTTATTGCTTAAAAGGTTATTCGATATTTAGCCGATTAGCTAATGATATCTTTATACCTAAATACAAATATAATAATCTATAGCTATCAAACGAGCTTCAGATTGTTTCTTTTCAAATACTCACTAAGTTGTTTAGTTATATTAATCCTAGAAGCAGAATTCATTAGTTTAATGATTACATTTCAAATATTAAAGCAAACCTCAGCACATAGGTCTTTTATGAAATTTATAAAAATTAGCCATGATTAAGTAATTAATTTTAAATTTAAACGGTTTTGTAGCAGGTTTTAATTTAAGATATACAATTAATGAAATTGGGTTTTGCTAATATCCATTTAGGAGTATTGTAACTGAACTCATAAAAATCATTAACATTATCACTCCAAGAACTTAAGTTTTGGTTAAAAGCAAAAGCACTGCGAAACATCCGAGTCATGTCATTCACATTACTAACGTCCCAAGAACTTATATCTTGATTGAAATTACTAAATGCAAACATCCGATCCATATTAAGCACATTACTCACATCCCAACTATTTAAAAGTTGATTAAAAACAGAAGCACTAAACATAGACTCCATATTTCTAACGTTGCTCACGTCCCATTCTCCAATAGGTTGATTAAAAGCATTAGTATTACTAAACATATATTTCGTAGTAGTCACTCTACTTAAGTCCCAGTTACCAATAGATTGATTAAAAGTAGTAGCATTACTAAACATATAACTCATGTCAGTAACATTGCTCACATTCCAATCAAAAATGGGTTCGTTAAACAAAGTTGCCTTAAAAAAAAGTCTCTTCATAGTAGTTACTTGAGAGGTGTTCCACTTAGAAATGTGTCCGTATTTAGTCTCTGCTTTTTCAGCATTTTGCATCCACTCATTAACAGCATTAATTATTGTTTCATTATTAAATTCAACAACAACTGTTTTATTGGAAATTTTGCTTTTTGTATCCTTTGATAACTTAGACATAAATGTTTTAATTGTTTCTAATTAAGAGTATGTAAAATACCGATACATCTTCTAATATTTTTAAATAAGACAATACCTCCGAAAGTAAATAGCTCGTCTAAATAGCTTCACTTTGTTACTGATTGTTTTTTGATTTGATTCATGATTTAAATTAGTGTCTTCAATAAAAATAGTTATTTTATTTGAGTTGAAGTAATAATATTAGGTGTATTGTATTACACCTAATATTATTACTTAAATATTGAAAATAGGTCTCAGTGAAACAATTGCTAATTATTATTCGATAGTTTTAATTTTGAAACATCATTCCAATGTAATTTCTCTATAATAGTTCCATTTTGTAATTCAATTAAAGAAGGATTGCTTCGAACCACTGTTTTTAATGCAGTTTCATCACAAAAATAGAAATTAAAGTTTAACTGGTATTTTTTAGTTAATGCCTCAGTTACTTCTTGACTAGAAGCGGAAAGCCCAATAACTTTATAACCATTTCTTATCGCTTTATCAGTTGCTTTTTTAATATTAGCAAAACCTTCTGCTTCAGAATTACTGATACTATAGGCAATAACAACAATTAAATTATCTTCTTGTAAAAGGTCAGCGGAAAAATCTTCTCCGTCACGTTCCATAGTGAAATCGTGTATTGGTGGCTCGTAACCTTCCTGTATCATAACGGTTTCTACAGTATATTCTCCTTTTTCTTTTGGAAAATCTCCATTAGTGATGATTACTTTTTCAACGCCATTATGAGTAAAAGTCCATCGATATTCAAAAATTGGCTGAGCAGCATTTGAAGGGTAAGACATACCTTCCGAAATATTAGCTCCAATTTTATAGGGTCTAAAATCTACTACCGGTAAATGCTGCAATACATAATATCCAAAAACCATACATGCAATAAAAATAAGATAAACTATTATTTTTTGAAGGTTTTTAGTGAAAATTGGTTGAATGAAATTTCTTCCAAAATATATAATTAGCAATAAAACTAACAATACAATATCTTTAGAAAAAGATTCCCAAGGTGTTAATTTAATAGCATCTCCAAAACAACCACAATCGGTAACTTTATTATAAAAAGCGGAATAAAAGGTTAGGAATGTAAAAAAGATAATCATTAATAACGAACTCCAAATTGTAAACTTTTTAGCATATCCCAGAAGAAGCATGGTTCCTAACATTACTTCAAAAATCACAACAAAAATAGCAATCAATAAAGCAAATGGTATAAATATTTCTAGATCAAGAACCTCTGGAGCAAAATAATCTTTTAACTTAAATGAAAATCCAACTGGATCATTCAATTTAATTAATCCACTAACAATAAATAAAACACCAACTAATATTCTGGAAAGGTTTACAATTTGTTTCATAAGTCTATCTTATTTTTTTTTAAATCGGACCTATGCTGTTCGCTATTAACAATCTCTTTTGACTAAGAAATAGTAACAAGCTCGTTTCATAGGCCTATATTATTTTAAACGCATCATTTTTTCTCTAAAAGTATCAATGCAAAAATAGCATAATTAATCATGTCTTGGTAGTTAGCATCTATGCCTTCAGATACTAATGTTTTCCCTTTATTATCTTCTATCTGCTTAACTCTAAGCAATTTTTGTAATATTAAATCGGTGAGGGAACTCACTCTCATATCCCTCCAAGCTTCTCCATAATCATGGTTTTTATCCATCATTAATTGTTTGGCGATTTTGACATGCTTATCGTATTCACTAACAGCCTCCTCCATCTTTAAATCAGGTTGTTCAACAATACCTAATTCCAATTGCACCAATGCCATTATGGAATAATTAATAACACCAATAAATTCACTTACTTGACCCTCATTTACTTTTTGCACTTCATTCTTTTGCAATCCTCGTATTCGTTGTGTTTTAATAAATATTTGATCGGTTAAAGAAGGCAATCTAAGTATTCGCCAAGCACTTCCATAATCTTTCATTTTATTGATAAACAAGTTTCTACAAGTTTCTATAATTTTATCGTATTGTTTTGAAGTATCTGCCATTAGGTCTGTAATATTTTCCGTAAATTTCGCTTAAATAAATCAATTTAAAAAATTGAAAACAATTAATTGTAAAGGAAACCTTATCGATTTATCAACACCCAAAGTAATGGGCATTATAAATTTAACACCAGATTCGTTTTATGATGGAGGAAAATTAACCTCTGAAAAAGAAATTCTTCTTAAAGCTGAGCAAATGCTAAAAGAAGGAGCAACATTTTTAGATCTAGGAGCTTACAGCTCTAGACCTGGAGCCCAATTTGTTTCAGAAAAGGAGGAAATAGATCGAGTACTACCCGTGATTAAAATTCTTTTAAATGAATTTCCTGAAACCCTTTTGTCAATAGACACCTTTAGAAGCAACGTTGCAGATGAAAGTATTTCTGCTGGCGCTTCTTTGATCAATGATATTTCTGCAGGAAAATTAGACGATCATATGTTTAAAATTATTGCTCAACATCAAGTTCCTTATGTGATGATGCATATGCGGGGAACACCAGAATTAATGATGAAAAACACCGATTATACTGACCTAACAAAAGAAGTTCTTTATTATTTTTCTGAAA
>CAJXVL010000129.1 GCA_913061205.1 uncultured Flavobacteriaceae bacterium
TTTTAATTTGAGTATCGGATAATTTATAACCACCAGCCACGAATATTTGAGTTTTAACCAAATCAATTCCGGTTACCATTTCAGTAACGGTATGTTCTACTTGTATTCGTGGATTGACTTCAATAAAATAAACGTTATCAGCTTTATCCACTAAAAACTCTACGGTACCGATATTATTATAATTTACTTGTTTGGCGATTGCCAATGCATATTTATAGAGGTTTTGTTTTACCTCTTCAGATATATTAAAAGAAGGAGCAATTTCTACTACTTTTTGGTGTCTCCGTTGAACTGAGCAATCTCGTTCGTATAAGTGTCGGATATTTCCGTGGTTGTCTGCTACAATTTGAACCTCTATATGCTTAGGATCTTCAACATATTTTTCTAAAAACATCGTATCATCACCAAAAGCATTTAGTGACTCGTTTTTAGCAGAATCAAAATTTTGTTTTAAATCATTAGCATTTCTTATAATACGCATTCCTCTTCCACCCCCACCAGAAGCCGCTTTTAACATTAATGGATACCCAATTTCAGAAGCTTCAGAAAGAGCAATTTTTAATGAAGATAGCTTTTTTTTATTACCTTCTATTATGGGAACATTGCATTTCTCGGCATTTTTCTTTGCGGTAATTTTATCACCTAAAGCATCCATTACTTCGGGATTAGGGCCAATAAAAATAATCCCGTTTTTAGCACATTGTCTTGCAAAATTAGAATTTTCTGAGAGAAATCCATATCCTGGATGAATGGCATCAACATTTTTAGATTTTGCTAAATTAATTATTTCATCAATATCTAAATATGGTTTTAAGGGTTGGTTGTTCTTTCCAATTTGATAAGATTCGTCTGCTTTATAACGGTGTTGAGAGTAGCGATCTTCATAAGTGAAAATCGCTACCGTCTTTACATTTATTTCAGTACAGGCTCGCAGTACTCTAATGGCAATTTCACTACGATTAGCTACTAATATTTTTTTTATTTTCATGGCTTTTTATTCTAAATAAAATCTGTTTTATTTAATGATATATGGATTTTCTGTTTTATAATTTCTGATAATAAAATCTAATGCACTTTTTAATACTTCTCCCATATTACTAGCTTTTTTGAAATTTAAATCACCTGTAAGTTTAAATAAATCACCTTTTAATTGATTTGTTTTTTCTAAAGTAGAGACCTTATCTTTCCGCATACAATTTAGAAGATTTTTTAATCTATAATCACTACTAATAGCTCTTTTGGCTAATAAAGAGCGCTCTTCTTTTTCGTATTGATCTATAGATCCTTTTTGAAGTAATTCTAACGACATTTCTACGAAAGTGTTGTTTTCTTTTAAGTATTGAGGTTTATATACCTTAACATTTCCTTCAAAACTTTGTTGATCAAAATCGATTGCTCTTAACCTATATTGAATTCTGTCAAAATCATGGGTTAATACAACTACATAATTATAGGCTCTCATATCACCTAATAACCTAACAAAACAACGTTCATTAAATTTCACAAATTCTTTTGACAAGGCTTTTTTATCTTGAAGTGAGCAGCGGTTTAAATGATCTTCTATAAAGACATCACAGGGTATTCCTGAAATATGATCTTCTATTATCGTGTCTTTAAAAACTAAAAAATCTATATGATTGGGTGATAATAAATGCTCTAATTCCAATCCGTAAACTCTAGACGCATCGGCACGTTTTAAATAGTAAAAAGTATAGTTATCATTTAATATGTTTCTAATTTTTATTCTGAAGGGTTTTGTGTTACCGAAGGTACAATAATCTATACTGTCAACACTAATGAATGGAAGTGTTGAGTCGTTCCCATCTGCATGTAAAATAGTATATATTTTTTTAAGACCTAACTCAATTTCTTCTTGATCATTTCCTGAAAAATAGGTAGATAGCCATAAGGTATCATCTCCGTTTTTATCAAAAATTGAAACAGCACCTTGATAGCGCAATAAATCATCATAACAAATAGGAATTTTTATATTTCTTCCGTTTTTTATTAAATAATTAGTTAACTCTTTAGATATTGGGTATACGGGCTTTTTTTTAGATATTAATTTTTTATTCATAATTAAAAAATGTCACTTTAAAGGTAAAATAAATTATTTGTTAATTATAATAAAATAAATAATATTGATGCTTTGGTTTTAATTAATTCTATTAAGAAAAAAGATTCAATTTTAAATTTTAATGGTATGTGCATACTACTAATTTTCGAATTCACCTTTTATGTATATGAGTGTTCTTAATAGAGAGTATTTGGATCAATTAAAATGGCGCACCATAGTACTGACACTAGTAGTTAGCTTTTATGATTAATCATTTTCAGAGTCTTAACCTGCATTAGTAGCTATAAAATAGCGTGTTTATTTTAGAAGATTGTTTAATTCTACTATGGTACCAGTTGGGTTTTCTGAACGAAAAATATAGCTTCCAGCAACAAGTATATCTGCTCCTGCTTCCACTAATTGTTTAGCGTTTTTATTGGTAACTCCTCCATCTATTTGAATAAGTGTAGTGGCGTTTTTTTTAGTAATCATTTCCTTGAGTTTTTCAACTTTAGAATAGGTGTTTTCAATAAAACTCTGACCGCCAAAACCTGGATTTACACTCATGATACAGACTAGATCAATATCATTGATCGTGTCTTCTAGTAAATTGATATTGCTGTGTGGATTTAATGCAACACCAGCTTTCATACCTTCCGCTTTTATTGCTTGTAAAGTTCTATGTAAATGTGAGCAAGCCTCATAATGTACCGTTAAGTAATCAACTCCTAAATCAGCAAATGTTTTTATATAACGATCTGGATCAATAATCATTAGATGCGCATCTAAGGTTTTTGATGCATGCTTTGCAATAGAATTAATAATTGGCATACCAAATGAGATATTCGGGACAAAAACACCGTCCATTACATCTAAATGAAACCAATGAGCATCACTTTGGTTTATCATTTCAACATCACGTTGTAAGTTTCCGAAATCAGCAGCTAAAATAGATGGGGCAATTAGTGTTTTACTCATAATTCAGTTTGGAATATTAATTTTTTAAATGATTCAAATGTCTCATAGCAAAAGTACTAATAAAAAAAAGAGTTTTGAAAACTAATAAATTTAATGAGCGTTATTAATTAAATAATAAATAATAAAAAACCTCTAGTAATTAGCTAGAGGTAATTAAAAAAATAATGGTAGGATATTCCCGTTTTTATGAGATATACTGTAACTGCAGTTTGAGATTTATCCTAAATATGTTTTCAATATTTTAGATCTTGTTGTGTGCTTTAATCTTCTAATTGCTTTTTCTTTAATTTGTCTTACACGTTCACGAGTAAGATCGAAAGTTTCACCAATTTCTTCAAGAGTCATTGGATGTTGGTCACCCAGACCAAAATACAAGCGAACTACATCAGCCTCACGAGGAGTTAATGTTTCTAGTGCTCTTTCAATTTCTGTTCGTAAGGATTCGTGTAAAAGTGCGCGATCTGGATTTGGAGACTCTCCACTACGCAATACATCGTAAAGGTTCGAATCTTCTCCTTCAACTAAAGGTGCATCCATCGATACGTGACGTCCAGAGTTTTTCATAGACTCTTTTACATCATTTATTGTCATGTCCAATTCTTTTGCAATTTCTTCTGCTGAAGGTGGACGCTCATGAGCTTGCTCTAAATAAGCAAACATCTTGTTAATTTTATTAATACTACCAATTTTATTTAAAGGCAAACGTACAATACGAGATTGTTCTGCCAATGCTTGTAATATGGATTGACGAATCCACCATACTGCATACGATATAAACTTAAACCCACGAGTTTCATCAAAACGTTGAGCAGCTTTTATAAGTCCTAAATTACCTTCGTTAATAAGATCTGGAAGAGTTAATCCTTGGTTTTGGTATTGCTTAGCTACCGATACAACAAAACGTAAATTAGCCTTTGTCAACTTCTCTAAAGCAAGTTGGTCTCCTGCTTTGATACGTTGTGCTAATTCAACTTCTTCGTCTGCGGTAATTAAGTCAACTTTTCCAATTTCTTGTAGATATTTATCTAGGGAAGCGGTTTCACGATTGGTAACCTGCTTGGTAATTTTAAGTTGTCTCATCTAGTCTGTTTAAATTAATTATTTTACTGGCTTATTCTATTATACGTAATGAAGATGCAAAAAGTTACAAAGGGTTGTGATTTTTATTGAAATATTTTAAAATAAATAAAAAAACCTCCAAAGTGATTTCTCAAATTGGAGGCTTTAATTGATCTTAAAAATAGATTGGCTAATTTCTATTTCTATTATCTCTTCCGCGATTATCTCTACCTCGGTCATTTCTGTCGTTACGCTCACGTGGTGGACGTTCTACAAAACCTTCTGGTTTAGGAAGAATTGCTTTACGAGAAACCTTTTCTTTGCGGGTACGTTTGTCAATACCGAAATATTTTACATCGAAAACATCTCCCATATTTACTACATCCGAAACATTTTCGGTACGTTCCCATGCCAATTCAGAAACGTGTAATAATACTTCGTTTCCTGGAGCATCCAGATATTCTACAACAGCACCAAAATCTAACATCTTGATTACTTTTACTTCATATACGCTATCAACTACGGGCTTAAATAATATAGAATCTATTTTTGCCATAACAGCATCAATACCTTCTCTTCCAACTCCTAAGATTTCAACAATACCTTCCTCAGTAACTGGATCTTCGTTAATAACGATCGTAGTCTCAGTTTCCTTTTGCATTTCTTGAATCACTTTACCACCTGGTCCAATTAAGGCTCCGATAAACTCGTTAGGAACACGTCTTGTAACCATAGTAGGTGCGTGATCTTTAACATCTGCGTTTGGTGTAGCAATAGTTTCTATTAATTTCTCTAAAATATGAAGACGACCATCACGAGCTTGTTTTAATGCATTCACTAAAATCTCGTAAGACAATCCTTTTACTTTAATATCCATTTGACAAGCAGTAATACCATCTGCTGTACCAGTTACTTTAAAATCCATATCTCCTAAGTGATCTTCATCTCCTAAAATATCAGATAAAACTGCATAGTTTCCAGATTCTGCATCAGAAATTAATCCCATTGCAATACCAGAAACTGGCTTTTTCATTTGTACACCTGCATCCATTAATGCCATGGTACCAGAACATACTGTTGCCATTGAAGAAGAACCGTTAGATTCTAATACTTCAGATACAACTCTTACTGTATAAGGACAGTCTGCAGGAATCATTCCTTTTAATGCACGTTGTGCTAAGTTACCATGTCCAACTTCTCTACGAGATGTTCCACGAATTGGTCTTGCTTCACCTGTACAAAAAGGAGGGAAGTTGTAATGTAAATAGAAATTTTCTTCACCTTCGTAAGATGGCATGTCTATTTTCATTGCATCTCTTGATGTTCCTAAAGTTACTGTAGCTAATGCTTGAGTTTCTCCACGTGTAAATATAGAAGAACCATGTACTGATGGTAAATAATCTACTTCACACCAAATTGGTCTAATCTCATCAGTCTTACGACCATCTAAACGTAAACCTTCTGCTAATGTTAATTCTCTAACTGCAGCTTTTTGAGATTTGTTGAAATATTTACCAACTAATTCATCATAATCAGCTAATTCTTCTTCAGTAAATGAAGCCTTTAATGCTTCTTTTACTTCAGAAAAAGCAGTTGTACGTTCTACTTTAGAAGTTCCTTTTTTAGCAATAGCATAACATTTGTCGTAACAAAAGTCATTTATTTTTGCTGCTAATTCTTCATCTTCTCTTTCTCCTTGGTATTCTCTTGTTTCTTTCTTACCAAAAGCTTCTGCTAATTTTACTTGAGCAGCACATTGAATTTTAATAGATTCATGAGCAAACTTAATTGCATCTGCCATTTCTTCTTCAGAAATTTCATCCATTTCACCTTCAACCATCATTACAGAATCAGCTGAAGCTCCAATCATCATATCGATGTCAGATTCTGCTAATTGAGCTCTAGTTGGGTTGATAACAAATTCTCCGTTTATACGACCAACTCTAGCTTCAGAGATTGCGCATTCAAATGGGAAATCTGACAATTGAATAGCTGCCGAAGCTGCTAAACCTGCCATTGCATCTGGCATTACATTTTCGTCATGAGACATTAACTGTATCATCACTTGCGTTTCTGCAGTATAATCTTTTGGAAACAATGGACGTAAAACACGGTCTACAAGACGCATTGTTAATACTTCACCATCACTTGGTCTTGCTTCTCTTTTAAAGAAACCTCCAGGATAACGACCAGCAGCAG
>CAJXVL010000130.1 GCA_913061205.1 uncultured Flavobacteriaceae bacterium
CGTCTCGTGGGCTCGGAGATGTGTATAAGAGACAGTCCTTATTTATAATGTTGGAAACATATAAGCCGCCCATTGAATATCCCAACGCATGTAGTGGTACTTTATATTTTACTTTCAGATAATTAGCAACAGTTCTTATATCTTTCATAGAACCCAAAAAACTAAATTTTCCTTCACTTTTTTTATCGCCTCGGTAATTCATTTCTACTACCGAAATAGGCTTATTCTTTAAATTATCGCATAAACGTATAAGCCTATTTGATCCAGGAAAGCCATGGCAGAAAAGCAATATTTTTTTAGCATTCTTTATATCGCCATGTTGTTCGCATATAATTTTGTTTCCATCAACATATAGTGAAAGCTCTGTTTTCATAACAATTCTCATAATTTTAAAGGTTTTTTTTAGCTGTTAAATATTTCAGGAAGATCACTTCTTATATTACTTTACGATTATTCATTCGGTTAAATTAATAAGAACAATAAGTTTATATTTAAACAAATTTAGTGATTTTTAAATACTACAATTTATATACCCACAACATTGCTTATGAGTTCTTGTTATTCTTTCGTGCTTTATACCCAAACCTATTCATTCTTTTCACAAACCCATATTTTTCTAGTAAAATTTCTCTTTCCACTTTTACTAACGGTGCAATAATCTAATATTCTGAAACCTATATTACTGATTAAGTTTGTAATATCTGAGGTAGATACAATAACAATACGATCTGTGATTTCTGCTGTCGACTCAATAATGTGTAAGATATCATTATCCGTTGCATTGCTAAACAAATTGTATGGCAGGTCAATAATAGCAGCTTCATATTTTTTACTAATGTTCTTTATATCCGAATTATATACGTTTGCAATATAGTTGAAGTGAGAAAGATTTTCTTTTGCATTCTTACATATCTTCTCGTTAATGTCACAACCTTCAATGTTATTTCCCGAAAAACAAGCTTCTAACATTATGGTACCTACACCACAACATGCATCTAGTAGCTTATTCTCTTTATTTGCCTTTGCTGCAATATTAACAAGAGCTTTGGCAATACTTATGTTTATAGAGTTACTGTATGAGTGTGGTTTTTGCTTGTGTTGATGCCAAGCAAAACGGTCTTTAATCAGAATACCAAAACACCAAACATCCTCGTAATAACATAAGGCATAGGTTTTTATTGGATTATAATAATTAGGAATACCTTCAATGCTCCAGCCTATATCTTTTAATTTATTTAGCCGCTCCTTATATTCGGTTATATCACCATTTAAAACTAAATATTCAACTTTAAAACCGTCTATGCAGATGCTTTCTTTTTTGATGTCCTTAATTAGCGTATCATAATCTTCAGAAAACGAAATAATATCAAATCTACTTTTAATAAAAGGACTGTTTGAAGGTGCTACTTTGATATTGGAAAAAAGTTGTTTATTCTTTTCTTCCTTATTAAAAAAGTACCTCGATTCAAGTTTACATAACTCACTTTGAGGGTTCTCATAACTAAAGGAATATATATATTTGTTTATCTGCATATTTTTCTATCAGTTCGATTTTAGTTATGAATAGCGAACAATCTATAAAGACACTTTTAGGTTCTATAGCGTCTAGGTTAACAAAAATAACCTTTTCCATTTATGTTTAATTGAAGCGATAGGAATATAAAAAAATCACTGAAATCCACTCCTTAAAATTTCAACAGAAATATTAACACAATTTTTTTCGTCGATTTGATAAATTGAACTTAGCTTTGTCGCATGGAAGAATGGTATCATTATGTTCTTTTAATTGTTGTTGGTTTCGCCGTGGGGTTTATTAATACCGTTGCTGGTGGAGGCACATTACTGTCCTTACCAGTTCTTATTTTTTTAGGTTTGCCTCCCAGTGTGGCTAATGGAACGAATCGGGTTGCTATCGTTATTCAAACTGCATTTGCTACAGCAGGATTCAAAAGTAAAGGCGTAACAACCTTTCCATTTAATACATACTTAGGAGCTTCGGCTTTAATAGGAGCTATTATTGGAGCTAGTATAGCGGTCGATATAGATGGAGCAGTGTTTAATAAGATACTGGCTGTTATTATGATTGCAGTTATTTTAATAATTATTTTTAAACCCAAAACAAATCTTAAGGATGTACATGAACGTCTTACAGGTAAATACTTGTGGTTGGGGATGCTTGCTTTTTTTTTCTTCGGGATTTATGGTGGATTTATAAATGCCGGACTGGGCTTTATTATCATTTTATTCCTGCACTTCTTTAATCATATGTCCTTAGTGAGAGCTAATGCTACCAAAGTCGCTGTTGTATGTATCTATACGCTATCGGCATTGGTTGTTTTTATATTAAATGACAAAGTAAATTGGGCTGTCGGTTTTGTACTTGCAATTGGAAATGCTACAGGAGCATGGATTGCTAGTAGAGTATCGGTTAATAAGGGAGATGGTTTTATCAAAACCTTTCTTCTTGTGGTCGTTGGAATCATGGCGATTAAACTCTGGTTCTTCTAAACCATAAGGAATTATTTTAAGATATTAAGAAAGAATTCTTCCTAGTAATTTGGTTCATTCTATGATTTCGTAGTCAATACTTAGTTTTCGCAAAGCTCTTAAAGTAGAACCAGCGTTTTTATCTTTCATCTCAATATCTACTGGATCTCCTTCTAAGAGTATATCTGTAAGTTCATTTGACAAGGATTCACTAATGTTAGATGAAATTTCTGCAATACATTTAGCTATGGCTCTTCTATCTGGTCTTTGAGCATCACAAGACAATAAGTTTAATTTCATAATAATAATTTATTTATGCAATATACTAGAGTTATGTCAAGTCTGGATTATAATTATACCTTTATTAAAAATTCACAAAAGTTATGATGTTTAATTGGTCGCTACTATTTTTTTCAAAAAACTGATTCATATAACCAGCTTCAAGCCTTATGTTTTTATTAATACGATATCCAATTCCTCCATACAGTCTATTTCTATCAAATACTGCGGGTTCTGTATTTAGAAATATCTCATTGTAAGCAGAAAAATATAATTTGTTGTTCTCTTTTTTAGTTAAAGGAATGTTTAATCCTAAGAAATAACGCAGGCGCATTTTAAAATCACTTTGGACAAAGCGTTGTTCAAAACGATATCGATGGTTTAGGCTAACAATTCCAATTTTTTGTTTGGATGTGAATTGTTGAAATATCCGGTGTTCGTTAACCGAAACTTTATCGGTATTATTATCTAAATAATTTTCAGATAAAATATAGCCATAACCAAGCAACACGTTATTCTTGCTTTCATTAAATGTATAACCCAAACCTACTCGTAACAATAACTGTTCTAGATCCCCAATGGTATTATAGTTTCTGTATTGTACCTCATTATGCAGATTCCATTTTTGACTTAGCTTTTTATTACCTATATAAATAAGCCAATTACCAAAATCACTGTCTTGACTTTGTGCAGAAATAGGCAATATCAACCCTAGAATTAATATTGCCACCTTTATTTTCTTTTTCATGCTATTATAATTTTTAGTTTTCTAGCTAATTACTTCCATGGAAGTATTGACCAATACCAGCAGAATCAAATTTATAAGCAGTGTCGTTTTCAGATTTATCCAATTTATTATTGATTGTTAAGCCCCATAAAACTAGCTCCATGCAAAAATATTGATCCTCTTTACTCAGTTTTGAAGCATATTTTTCAATTACTGATGACAAAGGTTTAACCGTTTTAAGATTAGTATAAAATTCGTTATCCGTATCTGTATAGTTCAATTCAATAAAGTTATTATCGAACCAATGAATTAAATCTGTGTAAGGGGTTTTAACTCCGTCTTTTTCTAGTTTAGGTATGCGTGGAAATATCTTTTCAAATTGCTTTATTACCGCATTATCAATTAGTATTTTCGCCACTTCATCAGCACCTTCTTGTTCTCCTTCGTAGACCAACTCAATTTTACCAGTTATGGATGGAATGATAGATATAAAGTCTACCAATCGAATCCTTGTCTTGTCAGAACCTGTTTCAATCAATCGTAATTTTGCAGCTGCCATTAGGTTTTCCATTGCACTAATAGTTAAACGAGCACTTACTCCGCTTTTGGCATCTACATACTCGCTACTTCGAGCTTGAAATGCTACCTCTTCTAAAAGATCTTTTGCTAGACTAGGAACTTGAATTAACGCTTTGTCTGCACTTGAAACCTTCGCTTCTTGCTGCGTAATTTTTCGGGCCAACTCAATTGATTTTGGATAGTGGGTAAAAATCTGAGATCCAATTCTATCTTTTAATGGGGTAACAATACTTCCTCTGTTGGTATAATCTTCTGGATTTGCAGTAAATACGAATTGAATATCCAGGGGCATCCTAAGCTGAAATCCACGTATCTGAATATCACCTTCTTGCAATATATTAAATAAGGATACTTGAATACGCGCCTGCAAATCTGGGAGCTCATTTAGTACGAATATAGAACGATTTGCCCTTGGGATCATCCCATAATGCAATACACGCTCATCTGAGTAAGGTAATTTTAAAGTGGCTGCTTTAATAGGATCTATATCTCCAATTAAATCTGAAACATTAACGTCTGGAGTCGCCAATTTCTCAAAGAAACGGTTAGATCTGTGCACCCAAGAAACCGGTGTTTTTTCTCCTAGTTCAGCGATTCTATCTCTTGCATATTTCGAAATAGGTTCAAATGGACTGTCGTTTATTTCAGATCCTTTTACGATAGGCATGTACTCATCGAGTAAGTCAACCATACTTCTGGCAATCCTTGTTTTGGCTTGACCGCGCAACCCTAATAAATTGATATGGTGTCCAGCAAGAATAGCTTTCTTCATCTGCGGGACTACGGTGTCTTCATAGCCCAATAAACCCTCAAAAACAGGCTTTTTTGCTTTAATGCGTAGAATTAAATTCGCCTGAATTTCTTCGTTTATCGTTTTGTTTTTATAGCCAGAATCTTTTAATTCTTTAAATGTGATTTCTTTTTTCATCGTTACTTATATTCTTTTAATTCTATTTTTTTCATAATCTTCAAAAATCATTTGTCCCAATCCAGAAAGTCCAGTTAAAAAAGCTTTCCCTTTGTTTTGTGCTGTAAAAAGTTCTACAAATTGACGTAGATATGGATCTTGGGCAATCATAAATGTGGTGATTGGAATTTTTAATTTTCTCGCTTGTGCAGCTTTATTAAGGCATTTTGAAACAATCATTTCATCCAAGCCATTACTATTTTTGTAATACTCTCCAGATGGCAATCGAACACAGCTCGGTTTCCCGTCGGTAATCATAAAAATCTGTTTGTTAGTGTTTCGTTTTCTACGAAGAATATCCATGGCCAATTCCAATCCAGCTACTGTGTTGGTATGATAGGGGCCTACTTTTAAATAAGGTAAGTCCTTTATTTTAATGGGCCAAGCTTCATTTCCAAATACAATGATGTCTATGGTATCTTTTGGGTACTTGCGTTTGATTAATTCAACAAGTGCCATTGCCACTTTTTTAGCAGGAGTAATTCGATCTTCACCATACAAAATCATGGAGTGACTAATATCGATCATAAGCACGGTACTCATTTGCGCCTTGTGCTTGGTATCCTCAACGATTAAGTCATTTTCGGTTAAGCGTAAGTCTGATATTCCGTTGTTAATTTGTGCATTTTTTAAACTTTCTGTCATATTAATCCTGGCCAAATCGTCTCCATACTGAAAAGAACGATTTTCACCATCACGTTCATCTCCAACACCTACTTTTGTAGTCTGGTGATTTCCTATACCACTCTTCTTTAGCTTACCAAATATTTGGTCTAATGCATACTCGCGCAATGCTGATTCTAGTTTAGCGGTCAATATATTTTTACCTTTCCCTTTCCCTTTTTTACCTTCTTTTGGATCAATTTCTTCCTTAATATACCCTCGTTTCTTAAGCTCTTCTTCAAAATCGTCTAGTGAATATTCATCACTGAATATGTTATATTCTTTGTCAAGTGTATTTAACCATTTAAACGCTTCATCGATATCACCTGAGGTATGGGTAAGCAAGTCTTTAAAAACATCAAATATCCTATCAAAATTCGATACTTCTTTTGAAATATGTTTACTGATTGTAAAACCTTTTCCAAAATTAAAATCTATAGCCGTCATATTATTTATCTTTATTACTTAAATCACAATTACAATCTTCAACCTGTCTCTTATACACATCTGACGCTGCCGACGACTCCTTACGTGTAGAT
>CAJXVL010000131.1 GCA_913061205.1 uncultured Flavobacteriaceae bacterium
TCACTTGGTCTTGCTTCTCTTTTAAAGAAACCTCCAGGATAACGACCAGCAGCAGCAAATTTTTCTCTATAATCTACTGTTAATGGTAGAAAACCAAGGTCTTTTTGTTCGTAATTGGAAACTACTGTACATAACATCATACATTTTCCTGACTGCACTACAACGCTACCATGAGCTTGTTTTGCTAATTTTCCGGTTTCGATAGAAATTTCTCTACCATCACCAAGGTCAATGACCTCTCTAAATACTTTTGGAATCATAAATTTTTTAATTTTGCACTATAAAATTAAGCGCAGTTAACAATGGTCAATATTCGCATCTGCGAATACAGTTGTTGTGCTGTGTGTAGTTGACCAATGAAAAACCTACTGGTAGCTTTTCTGTTTAAATACTTGCCAATGCAAGTGCTTTATTAATATTAAGTGTAAGTTTTTATTTTTACACTTTCTCCTTTTAAAAAAGAGTTACCTGATAAATCAGGAATTAAAAAAGGGAGCACAAGGCTCCCAATACTGTTACTTACGTAAACTCAATTCTTTAACAATTGCACGATATCTCATAATATCTTTTTTCATAAGATAATTTAAAAGAGATCGTCTTTTACCTACTAACATTACCAAAGAACGTTCTGTATTGTAATCCTTGTGGTTTTTTCTTAGGTGTTGAGTTAAATGCTCGATACGGTAGGTGAATAAAGCAATTTGCCCTTCAGCTGACCCAGAGTCTTTTTCAGACTTACCGTGTTTTTTGAAAATTTTTCCTTTTTCTTCTGGTGATAAATACATGCCAATATTAGTTTAATGATTTTTATGTACAGATTACCGCTATGATAATCAGGCCGCAAAGATATTGCTTTTCTATAATATACCTAATAGAATTAGTGCTTTATTTTAATAGACAAAAAGTATTTCTTTTTATTATTGAAAGTCATAAGTTACTCTACGGTAGTTTTTTATAATGATCAATAAATAAATATTAATAAAACCTGTATTACAACTAACTAACTTTATGCTATATTTTCTCTAAGTGGACGGTTTAATATTAAATCGATATATAGATTTACTTTGGATTTTAAATCTTTTCTATGAGTAATGAAATCTAAAAATCCGTGTTCTTGTAAAAATTCTGCTCTTTGAAAACCTTCAGGTAACTCTTTTCCAGTAGTATCTCTAACTACACGAGGTCCAGCAAAAGCCACTAATGCTCCTGGTTCACTAATGTTAATGTCACCTAGCATAGCGAAAGATGCAGTTGTTCCTCCTGTAGTAGGATCTGTACAAAGAGAGATGTAAGGTATTTTTGCTTCAGCAAGTTGTGCTAGCTTAACAGAGGTTTTTGCTAATTGCATTAAAGATAAAGCAGCTTCCATCATTCTAGCTCCACCACTTTTTGAAATTATCATAAACGGTAATTTCTGATTGATTGCATAACCAGCAGCCCGGGCAATTTTTTCTCCAACAACACTGCCCATCGATCCACCAATAAAACTAAAGTCCATACAAGCTATAACTATATCTTTTCCCATGGATTCTCCAACTGCAGTTCTAACAGCATCCTTTAGCTTGGTTTTTTCTTGAGCATCTTTTAAACGATCAGAGTATTTTTTAGTATCCGTAAATTTTAAAGGATCTTTTGATGTTAGCTTTGGATTTAACTCTTTGTAGTTTCCATCGAATAAGATATCGAAATACTCATTACTTCCTATTCTTACATGATAGCCATCTTCAGGACTTACATAAAAATTTTTCCCCAATTGTTCTGTGTCTACTATTTTTCCAGTAGGTGACTTATACCAAAGTCCTTTTGGGACATCTTTTTTTAATTCGGTAGGAGTTTGAATCCCTTTTTTTGTTCTTTTAAACCAACTCATAGTTTGTAAGGTTTTACATTTTAAATGGTTATTTGTTTATAAAATGTTGAGCAATGTATTTAAATAAAAATAAAAAGCCAACTAACAAAAGCTAAAAAATGGATTTATAAGGTATTTACGTTGTTAAGGTCTTTAAAAGCCTGTGTTAATCTTTTTTTGAAGGTAAGCTCACCTTCACGGAGCCATTTTCTTGGATCATAGTATTTTTTGTTTGGTAAATCAGCTCCATCTGGGTTACCAATTTGGGTTTTTAAGTATGCAACATTGTTATTCATATAGTCACGGATACCTTCATTAAAGGCAAATTGTAAATCGGTGTCAATATTCATTTTTATGACACCATAACCAATAGCTTCACGGATTTCTTCCAAAGTTGAACCACTTCCCCCATGAAATACAAAATCGATTGGATTGTTTCCAGTGTTATATTTGTTCTGAACGAATTCTTGGGAATTTTTTAATATAATTGGAGTCAACTCAACATTTCCGGGTTTATAAACTCCATGAACATTACCAAAAGCTGCTGCGATTGTAAATTGATCGCTCACTTTCATTAATTCTTCATAAGCGTAAGCTACTTCTTCTGGTTGAGTATAGAGTTTTGACGAATCTACACCACTATTATCAACGCCATCCTCTTCTCCTCCTGTGATACCTAATTCTATTTCAAGAGTCATGCCTATTTTAGACATTCTCTCTAAGTATTTTTTACAAATTTCAATATTTTCTTCTATAGGTTCTTCTGAAAGATCAATCATATGAGAACTATAAAGAGGCGATCCTGTAAGCTCGAAGTGTTCTTCACCAGCGTCTAATAATCCATCTATCCAAGGCAATAGTTTTTTCGCACAATGATCGGTATGCATAATAACGGTTGCTCCATAAACTTTAGCTAATTCATGTACGTGCTTTGCACCTGAAATACCTCCAGCAATAGCAGCTTTTTGATTTTCATTGCTAAGTCCTTTTCCGGCATTGAAATGAGCTCCACCATTAGAAAATTGAATAATAACAGGTGAGTTTAATTCAGCAGCAGTTTCTAAAACAGTATTAATAGTGTTTGATCCTGTTACGTTTATTGCGGGTAAAGCAAATCCTTTTTCCTTGGCAAATTGATGTATTTTTTGAACTTCTTTTCCGGTAGCAATACCTGGTTTGATAGTATGATTCATAGTAGTAAGTTTATAAGGCTAAAATAATAAAATTTAATGATTTAAAACGGATAGTTGATTCCAATATTATATACGGCATTTCCGAAATTATAATCAGTAAACCATCTGTTTCCTTTTTGATAAAAGGGATTGTATGTTTTAAAACCAATATCTAATCTAAAAACAAAAAAACCAAAATCATAACGCAAACCAAAACCAGATGAAACCGCAATATTTTCAAGATCTTTTAGGCTAGTAAAGGTTCTTGCAGGATCGGTAATATTATCTAAGACATTCCAAATATTACCAGCATCAACAAATAAAGCTCCGTAAAAATTTCCAACTAATTTAAAACGATATTCTCCATTTAAAGTTATTTTAAAATTAGCTTCATTAAAATCTAAAATACCTCCACTTCTTCCTGGACCAAGGCTATAGGCTTGCCAACCTCTATTGTCATTTCCTCCACCTGCAAAATAACTTCTGGTGAAAGGAATACTAGTACTATTTCCATAGGGAATTGCAACACCTATAAAACTTCTAAAAGCTAGTTTGTTTTCATAATTTAAATCCCAATGTTTTATATATTCTGCTTCTGCTTTCACATAATGAGAAAATGCCACATTACCAATAGAATAAATCCCTAATGTATCTTTTTTTGCCCCAAATATTTTTGTCAATTCATTAGTTATAAGCCCTGCAGATTCAACTTTCCAACGTACTCTGTAAAATGAATTGTCTTTATTGTTTTCTCTTGTATCTCTTGTCCATGTATAATTTATGGCAATTATTAAATTGTTTTCAGTAAGTCTTTGTTGTCTTTCTGCAATACTTAACACTTCATTTTGATCTTCTGTACTTAAATCTAGATCATTATTTTGGCCTAAGGCAAGTCTTATAAAAGAACTTGTTTCTTCTGGTATTAAAAGTTTTTGAGTTTCTGAGTTTTCAAATTCATATCCAGAATCTACTGCAATATCATTCAAGATATTATATGAGCTTGTATAAACATTATAATAATTTTCAGGATTAAGATTTTTTACAAACTGGATATTTAATAAATCTAAATAATTACTTCTTTTAATTTTTGGATTCCATCGATAATTATAAATTAAGTTGATGTTTTGACGGTCTAAACCAATATTATTTTGATTTGTAAATCCAACAGTAGCTGAGGTAGAAGGAGACATGGATTTTGGAATAAATCGATCTGTTTTTATCGGAAAAATAATCCTTGGAAATATTAGAGTCATGTCAGCACCAATGTCTGAATTGTTAAAAAACCTACTTTTATTATTTCCAGCATCTTTAGAGGATCCGACTCTGCCTTTAGCTGAAATTTCTAATACTTCTGCTCTTCTAAAAACATTTCTAATGGAAAAAGAAGCTTTAAACCCGATACCAAACTGCTGTATTGTTGAGGTAAAAGCATCAAGATCTAACCCTAATGAATATTTTTTACGAGAGGTCAATAATATAGTGGCTATAAGATCTGTTCCCGTACTATCTTTAGGATCTTCAATGTAGGATATCTTTGGGTATTTAAATATTTTTAAATCACTAATTTGCCTGTAGGTAAGGCTTCGTTCTGATTCTTTAAATATTTTTCCTGGTGAAATGGCTATTGCATCGGTGATTGCTTTAGGGAAAAATTTAAGTTTTTCATAACTATAAAGATGATATCCATTAAAAAAAGTAGAATCTATTATGGCTTTATTTCTGTTTTTAAAGTTATAGTCAGTTACTATTTGAACCTCACTAATTCTATGTATTTTAAATGGTTGTAGACGAACAGTATCATTTTTTCTTATTTTTCTATCCGAAATTTTGTAAATAATATCTACTCTATGATCTGTTTTAACAGAATCTGCTTCAAACTCTATATAACTTTGGTCAAAATAAAATAATCCAGCATTTCTAAAGTTTCTAGAAATTCGTTCTCTTTCATTATTAAAATCATTTGTTGAATATTGCTTTTCTGGTATTATTAATGATTGATTCTTAATGATTTGAAATAATGAATCGACTATGGGAGAACTTAATTCTTCCCCTATAGTTCCAATTAAATAAGGCTTGTGTTTTTTTATATAATATGTAATTGATGCTCTTTTGTTTTTGGTAGTATCAATTTTGTAGCTAGACTCTGTATTGAACCATCCAAAGCTTGAGTAATAGTTATTAATAAATATAATATTTTTTTTTAATATTTTTTTATTAATGATCGTTGGTTCTTTTCCTATTTTTTGAATCCATTTATTTAAACCTATGTAGTTAGAAGCTATTTTGTCTACTTGTTTTTGTGAGTAGATATTATTCATTCTTTTTATCCTGTTAGGCTTCTGGTGTTCCCATTTTTGAAAAGTTGAATCGGCTTGTAAATTTGCGAGATTATAAATTTGAAGGCCTAAAGGAATTCCAATAATTTTTTTATTGGGTTGTTGGAATAATAAACTTTTAACTCTAAATTCTTTATTAACAGTGCTGTCAATAATAATTGTGTTCTTTGTAAGTAGAAATTCATTCTTTGGAACATGTTTTACTGCATTACAAGAAATAATTAATATAATTAATCCTAAAAATAATGATATTTTTGTAAAAGCTTGGTTCAAGTTCCTAAATTTATTAACGTCAAAAATACATGATTTTGGTCAGCAAAACTCAAATAAAATTAATAACAAGTTTACAGCAAAAAAAGTACCGAAATAAATTGGGATTATTTGTTGCAGAAGGACCAAAAGTTATTAACGAGTTAATAACTGCTAAACTGCAATTGCATTCGTTATATTCTTCTGTTGATCGATTGTTTGAAGGCGAAAGTGTTCAGATTGTTTCAGAAAAAGAGCTTTCAAAAATTACTGCCTTGAAAAATGCGAATAATTCTTTAGCAGTCTTTAAAATTCCTGACAAAAAACCCTATGTTGAAAACGGAATAACTGTTGTATTAGATGCCATTCAGGATCCAGGTAATTTAGGTACCATTATTAGGTTATGTGATTGGTTCGATGTTAAAAATTTAATATGCTCATTAAATACAGTTGATTGCTTTAATCCTAAAGTCATTCAAGCCACTATGGGTTCTATCGTTAGAGTTAATATTGTATACACAGCTATTGAAGAATTTATTTTGGAAAGAAATTCACCAGTTTATATTGGGGCAATGAACGGGACAAATATTTATAAAGAGAATTTACCGGATAAAGCTATAATT
>CAJXVL010000132.1 GCA_913061205.1 uncultured Flavobacteriaceae bacterium
GTTCTTTACCCATTGAACAAATTATAGCACCCGTTATAGCATTAGCTACCAATGGATATCTCGTTACTGAACAACAAGCAAAGAGAATTGCTTATTTTAAAGAGTCTTTTCTTAAAACAAATAATAGTGAATCGTTATACACAAAAGTATACAATACTGGAGATACCATAAAAAATATAGCCTTAGCAAATACCTTGAAAAGGATTTCAGAAAATGGTAGGTCTGAATTTTATCAAGGAGAAACCGGAAAAGCTATGGTACATTTTTTACAATCTAAAAATGGAATTTTAACCATGGATGACTTAAATGCATATAAGGCAGAATGGAGAGCTCCTATTGTTTTTAATTATAAAGATTTAAGAATTATTTCCATGTCTCCTCCTTCAAGTGGTGGTATTTGTTTAGCTCAAATATTGAAGCTTATTGAACCTTATCCAATAAAGTTTTATGGACATAATAGCACCAAAACAATTCAAGTTTTAACAGAAGCTGAGCGAAGAGCATATGCCGATAGAAGCTTTTATTTAGGGGATCCTGATTTTATTAATATACCTGTAGATGAATTGATAAGTGATCGATACTTAAAAGTTCGAATGGATAATTTTTCTTTTGACAAAGCTACATCTTCAGATAGTTTAAGTTATGGAATCATTCCTGGATTTGAGAGTGATGAAACAACACATTATTCAATTGTAGATAACTTTGGGAATGCAATTGCTGTAACCACAACATTAAATGCTGCTTTTGGCTCTAAGCTTTATTCCAATAAATTAGGTTTTTTCTTTAATAATGAAATGGATGATTTTAGTTCAAAACCAGGAGAACCGAATATGTATGGATTAATTGGAGGAAAAGCGAATGCTATCGAACCTCAAAAAAGGATGCTGAGTTCTATGACACCGACACTTGTAGAAAAAAATGGAGAGTTTTGGATGACATTAGGTACTCCAGGAGGATCAACCATAATAACTTCAGTATTACAAACTATTTTAAACGTCTATGAATTTGATATGAATATGCAGCAAGCTGTAGATGCTCCAAGATTTCATCATCAATGGTTTCCGGATATTATTAGATTTGAAACCAATTCTTTTCCTAAAGATTCTTTAGATTATTTAAAAACAAAAGGTTACCAAGTAATAGAAAACAACTCAATTATTCTTGGAAAAGTTGACGGTATTAGAATATTACCCGATGGAAAACTAGAAGGAGGAGCTGATCATAGAGGTGATGATACCGCTATAGGCTACTAATATTAAATGCTTTACAATCTTAAACTGTATATATAAAATTCAAATTACATCAAATTATTATATAAATAATGATTTTATATAGGAATTTACCTACATTTGCAATCCTAATTAATATTACAAATAAGAATTAATGGTTTAGTTTTTAATTAATTACCATTATATTTTAAAGGACAAATGAGAGAAAAATCTTTCTTTAAGTATTTAAATACGCTAATACCACTAATCTTTAGTGGTCTTCTTTGTATTACCCTAGTTTTTATTTTATGGCAAAAAACTAATACTGACCAATTATTTATTGATACTTTATCAAATATTATTACTATTTTTATAAGTATAAGCGGCTTTTTAGCTGCATTTATTATGGTTTATTTAGCTTCTTCAGCTCTTGGATTAAAGAAAAATAGGGTACAAGTAGTAGATAACTTAAGTCAAATAACTCAAAAAATGCATAATTTTAGAGAAATTGTAAGTTTATTACTACAATCTAAAGTTTGGCTACCTGGATTAAAAGAATATATAGATAATGATTTTGAAGCACTTAATTTTTTCGAAGTAAAAGAATTCTACAAAGGAAAGTCTAAGTTAGCGATAGAGTTTCTTCAAGAAAGCCATCATTTTGGAGATACTGAAAATCTTTATCTTGAATTAAAATCATTATTGATGTTAAGACCTAAGGATCGTAAAATACCAAAAAATGTTATCTATCCAAAAATTTATGACAAAGCCATCATAAAAAAATGGCTAGAGCATAAATGTGGTTCTGGTCTTTTATATTACTTTGGATATAAGTTTGGTATTTATAAAGAAACACTTGATATAGAATCTGTTTTTAAAAGGCATCAAGATAAAATTATATCTTTAGCGAATTCAATCGACCCAGAAGTCTTTGAGGATTCTTCCTTTAATGAAGTTTTTCTTTCAAAGTTAGGAGATCATATGTCAAATAATATAATTCCTAAATTATTTCAACTTCAAGAGGATGTAGATACTAAAATGCCAAGAATATTAAATTATTTATACTTTATTTTTCTGTTTTTAGTAATGTTCGGTATTTTACTACCTCTAAGCTTTTTAATATTCAACTTACCGGTATTATTGCTTATTATTAGTTATGCTTCAATAATTAGTATTATTTTCTTTTTAACAACTACTTTTTACCAGTTCTTAACTAAAGAAATCAATTCTTAAACCATACTATTTATGGTTTTACATTATGAAAAATAAAATAAACAATACAGAACTCACTCCAGCTGGCCTTAAACAAATTTTCCAGGAGCGATTAGATCTTTCTTCTACTGATCTAAATAAAGTTGCTAAATCATTTTCGAAACTCTACAATGACTATCAAGCTGACATAGTAAATAGGGTTACATTACAGCAAATTCCTAACACCACCTACACTTGGATAGACCCACCGGGCGGTCGAAGTGAACGTGTAGTTTTATTTTTTCATGGGGGTGGTTATACAATGGGATCTACTGCTGACCATATGCAACTAATAGCAAGTTTAGTAATTTTGTCTGGTATTTCTATCTTGGGTATCGATTATAGACTTTGTCCACAACATCGTTTTCCTGCACCCATAGACGATGCCGAAGCTGCCTATCGTTGGTTGATGCTGCAAGGTTACAGTCACAAGGCCATCGGTTTTTCCGGAATATCTGCCGGAGGTTTAATCGTTACACAGTTGATTTATCGCTGCCAGAACCAAGGTATTCAAATACCTTCGGTTGCTCTAGTTATGTCTGGACCAAAGGACTTAGATTTTGATCGTCCATCGTGTATCTATAATTCAAAATATGACATCGTAGTACCTGAACGTCTTCGCAATATCAGAAACTATTATCTACCTGATCATAATGGTACAAAAGGTGGTGAACTATATCCAGCCCGACAACAATACAAAAAATACCCGACAACGTTATTTCAGGTAGGAGATTGTGAAGTTTTACTTGATGATAGCATTGAGTTTTACAGATTTCTTCGTCAACAAGGGCATCCTATAAATTTACAGATCATACCGGATATGATCCATTGTGGACAGATATTTAGCAATGTTTATCCTCCAGGTGAAAAAGCGATTTTAAGTGCTGCAGAGTTCTTACAGATTTCCTTTTCAAAAGATATGTAGTGATATACTTTTAGATACTATTTTCAAAAGCAACTATTTTGAAAATTACGCTTTGGTTAGAAAAAAATTTGAATTGTATATGGATAACATATAAATATTTACATTAAAGCAATTAACTTTTATTAGAATTATGCTTTGAGCGAACTCCTTTATAAATTTTAACAGCGAACATTAACAAAGCTCCAAATAAAAGAATCCCAACCACTCCCCAAACCCAACTAATACTATTCTTAAGAACTACTAAGAATACGATTGCAAATAAAAGAAGAGTTGCAAGCTCATTCCAAATTCTTAACTTAAATGAATTGTATTTTACAATACCATTTTGCTGTTGTATATAAATTTTTTGACAGCCAGCATGATAAAAATACAACGCAAAAACAAAACATAATTTTACCTGCATCCAGCCCATAGTTATGTAAGAAGGTACTTCATATAACATCCAAAAAGCAAAAAAACTTGCTAAGATTAAAGATGGCCAGGTAATAATGTACCAAAGTCTTTTACTCATCAATTTATATTGAGTTTGTAAAATTGACTTTGCAGGCTCTTCGCGATCCTCTGCTTCAGAGAAATAAATAAATAATCTAACAATATAGAATAGACCAGCAAACCAGGTAATTACAAAAATAATGTGTAAAGCTTTTATGTATGAAATATCCATGATATTCAGTTATAGGTTATGTACTATAAATAACTAAAGTTATTATTTTTTAGAGTTAAATCGCATTGACCTTTGTGTGTGTTACTCAATTTTTTTTCCAGTTATTAATCCAGTTTACCATTACTTCAACCCAATCATCATTATCGTTCATGCAAGGAATATGCTTGTAATCTGTACCACCAGCCTCTAAAAAGTCTTCTTTTCCTTCCATAGCAATTTCTTCCAAAGTTTCTAAACAATCGGAAACAAAAGCAGGTGTTATAACGGCTATTTTTTTCTTTCCCATTGATGGAAATTTTTCTAATTCGAAATCTGTGTAAGGTTTTAACCACGGATCTTTTAATAACCTTGATTGAAATGAGTTACTATAGGTTCCTTCTTTTAACTTTAAAGATTTAGCAATTCCTTTAGTGGTTTCAAAACATTGATGTCTATAACAGGTATAATGTGCAACAGAATTTCGCTCACAACAAGAATTATCTAGTTTACAGTGACTCTTTGTGGGATCTGATTTTTTAATATGACGTTCTGGAATTCCGTGATATGAAAATAAAATATGATCATAATCAAATCCTTTTATATGTTTTGCAATATTATCACTCATTGCTTTTATATAATCTGGTTTGTTATAAAATGGAGGTAAAGTATCTAATTTTACATGGGGGTATTTTTCGGATAAAATTTCTTCAGCTTGTGTTACAACTGTTTCGTAAGAAGACATTGCATAATGTGGGTATAATGGAGCTAAGAATATTTCTGTAACACCTTTTTTTATTAAATTATCTATACCTTGATTCATACTCATAGATCCATATCGCATTGCTAATTCGACCGGTATATCAATTTTTTTTATTACTTTTTTAGTAAATCTTTCAGATATTACTACTAGAGGAGACCCTTCCTTCCACCAGATTTTTTTATAGGCAGTTCCAGATTTTTTTGGACGTATATTTAAAATAATTCCTTTAATTAATAAAAAACGTTTCCAATATGGAATATCAATCACTCGTTCATCCATTAAAAATTCACCTAGATATCTTTTAACATCTTTTGTTTCAGTACTATCTGGCGATCCTAAATTATTTAATAATATTCCTTTCATATTATGATATTGCAAATTGTTTTGGGGTAATCCCATATTTTCTTTTAAAAGCTGCTATAAAATGGCTAGAAGTACTATAGCCAAGTTTAGAAGCTATTTCATTAACATTTAACTGTTGTTCTTGTAATAGCTTCTTTGCGAGTTCCATTTTATAATTTAATAAAAATGTAAAAACCGGTAAACCATAAAATTCTTTAAATCCACTCTTTAGTTTTTTAATATTCAACCCTACCATTTTTGCTAATTCATGTAATCCTGGCGGTTTATTCATTTGTTCAATTACTATTTCTTTAGCGTGTTTAATCTTACCTACAGTATCTTCATTAGGCACATAAGGACAAAGTTCATTATTAGAAGCGGTTGAGGTATTAAAATAATGACTAAGCAACTCATATACCTTACCTTTTAAATAAATTGGTCTTAGAGAGTCATTAATTCTAACAGATATTAATTGTTTTAAGATCATTTGTTCGGAAGGTTCTATTTCTTTAGACTCTATTATAGGTTGACCAATTTTATAATTTTTAAAATTAAATAGAATATTGCCTCCTTCTGAAAATAGATTATGAAAGAAATCCAAGGAAATTAAAACTACTGTTAATTGAGATTGTGATGGTAAGGTATAAAATACATTCATTGTTTCTTCCTTAAAATAAACCATACTTGAATCATTTTCTTTTAAAGTAATCGCACAATGCTCCATATTAAAAGCGACGATAACTTCATTTTCTGTACAAAAAAACAGCTGTATATAATCATCAATTAATTCAGTCTGAAACCTTCCAATATGATCTGTTAAATTATTGAAATAAAGAACTTTAAAAGCATTCTTTTCATCAATTAAAACATGAGCACTTTTGTCGATGTTTTTATATTTTTCAATCATGAATCTGAAGTAGTATTTTTTTTTCTTTAAATAATTATATTACAAAATTACAACAAAAAATAGAGCTTCAACAAATTATTTTTTTGAATAAATATAAAGAATATAATATTTGTTAAGTATTGTATTTAATCTGTCTCTTATACACATCTCCGAGC
>CAJXVL010000133.1 GCA_913061205.1 uncultured Flavobacteriaceae bacterium
GTAGGTGCAAACCTTTCAGATTTCGATATATCAATATTTATTTAAATATCTCGATAATAAAATATAACTGATTTTTTCTCCTGACTATTAAATTAATTTAATTTTAATAAATATGACTTCTAAAAAATATAAAAATGAATTAATTACTTGGGGATGTATTTTACTTTTTTTATTCTTCTCAAGTGTTTTTTATAATGTTATGTTGGTTTAATTATAAGATAACAATATAGTTATTTTTAGCTTTGATTAATGACTGTAAAACAAATTATAATTTAATAATTATCAATTTATATCTTTACTTATTTATAATGCATTTTTTTGTCACAATATTATTTTCTGTTTTAAGCGTATAGAAATAGATCCCCGATAATAAATTATTCAAGTCCCATTTTATTTGATGCTGTCCTGCTGTTTGTTTTTCCTCTATTAGTGTTTGAATTAATTGTCCATTAACATTATGAATGTATAGTTGTACATCTGCATTATTTGGTAAATGATAACTGATAATGGTATAATCTTTTGCTGGATTAGGAGTATTAATCAATCCAAATGATATGCTATTATCAATTTCATCAATGGATAGGGGAGCGCTTTGATATACCCTTACATATTCTACTTCAAGGGTATCCGCTACAAAATTAGGGTCAATATCAGGTAAAATAGCAAAATTAAGTAACAAGTATTGTTCTTCGTTGAAGGGCCAGGTATCGCTATTTAATTCAATAGGTTTGTAAGTATAATGTATGTTCCCATCAACACTAAAAACTAATCTATCAGGATACCATAATAGTGTATAGGTATGAAATTCAGATGACGCAGTAGGAATTACCTGGCCTCCAATATTTACGGTACCTCCATAACTTGATGGTGTGTGTGTTGCGCTTTGAACATAGTTTTGATTGTATCCCCAATGTTCCATAATATCTATTTCACCACACGCTGGCCAAGAGGTCGTTCCATAGCCTTGATTATCCCAGTAAGCTCCATTTTCATTTATGTTTTTTCCAAGTGTCCAAATTGCAGGCCAAGTACCCAAACCTGAAGGTAATTTTGCACGTATTTCTATTTTTCCATATTGAAATGCAAATTTTGAGTTTAGTCTAGCTGACGTATATTGTTTTGTAACTCCCTGGCTACTATATACTTCTTTCCTACCAACAATATTTAAAACACCATTACTAACATTTGAATTATCTATTCGGTCAGTATAATGTTGTATCTCATTATTATACCAACTAGACCCATTTGGAAGTAAGGTTTGATGATACCACTTAGAATTGTCAATAACGCCTTCTCCTTCAAACTCATCCGACCAAATAAGGGTGTCATAAATAGGATCAACAGTGATAGTTCCATTATAATAAAAATCATCTATATAGGCTAAAACTAGATCGTTATTGTTTTCGCCATTAACTTGTATTAGCACCCTATTAAAATCTGTTCGTTGAGTGGGTGGCTGTGAATTTTGATCTAAATTGATGTAATTATCATTTAAAAAATCGAAACTTATTGTTTGCCATTGGTCTAAAATAATGGGTTTTAAAATTTCACTTTGTGTAGACCAGGGTTCATTTAATGATCCGTCTTGTAACTTTAAAGAAACTTGATTGGTTTGGCTACCAGTTAAACCAGAGGAGGGTACATATATTTTTAAAGTAAACACATAATCTGATAAAAGGTTAAAGGTATTGTTTATTTCAAATCTGACATTTGAATATGTGCCACCCACATCATCATATTTTAAAACAGTAGCTGAATTATTATTGCTATCAGCATATAAATTGGTTTGATTCGTATTTATATTGCAATTATCACCAAACCAGTTTGTGATAGTTCCATTTCCCTCAAAATCGTCTTCGATTGTTTGATTTTGTGCAAAAATATGGCTAGAAAAAGAAATTATTATTATTAATATTAAATCGCGCATTTTTTTATTCTAAATTACTGATTATTATACATTATTTGGACAAAATTACTCTTATTTTTAATTTTAAGAAAAGATAAGACTTAATTCTTTTACTTCTCTAGATACTTTTTCTTTGCAATTCAAAATTTCTCAATTCTTATCTTATAAAAAACCTTGTTTTTATAATTATGAGATCTAAACAATTGACCTAGAAACAAGAAAAAAACACTTTACAATTCAAACATAAAAGTCGATAGTTATTAACGGTTTCACCTTTATTTTTTGTTAATAAAATAGTTATTTTTTGAACTGTTTTTATGCTATAAAATTTGCAATTAATGTATCTTGCTTTTTTTAGAATTATAATTTAAAATTAAAGAATTTATATATGGCTGAAGGCGAAAAATTAATCCCAATTAACATTGAGGATGAAATGAAATCGGCTTACATTGATTATTCAATGTCAGTAATAGTGTCACGTGCATTACCAGATGTTAGAGATGGTATGAAACCCGTACACAGACGCGTTTTATTTGGAATGCACGAATTAGGTATTAGAGCTACAGGCGCTCACAAAAAATCTGCAAGAATCGTTGGGGAAGTTTTGGGTAAATATCATCCACATGGAGATACTTCTGTTTATGATGCAATGGTTAGAATGGCTCAAGAATGGAGTTTGCGTTATATGTTAGTTGATGGTCAAGGGAACTTTGGTTCTATTGATGGTGATAGTCCGGCAGCAATGCGTTATACAGAAGCAAGAATGCAGAAGATTTCTGAGGATATGCTAGCTGATATTGATAAAGACACCGTTGATCATAAATTAAACTTTGATGATACTTTAAATGAACCTACCGTTCTGCCAACTCGTGTTCCTGGTTTGTTAATTAATGGAGCTTCTGGGATTGCTGTGGGTATGGCAACTAATATGCCTCCACATAACCTAACTGAAGTAATAGGGGGTACCATTGCATACATTGAAGATAATGATATCGATATCGATGGGTTAATGGAGTACATAAAAGCACCAGATTTTCCAACAGGAGGTGTTATTTATGGTTATGAAGGCGTAAAAGATGCTTTTCATACAGGTAGGGGAAAAATTGTAATGCGTGCAAAAGCTTCTTTCGATGAAGTTAGTGGTAAAGAATGCATTATTGTTTCTGAAATTCCATATCAAGTAAATAAGGCAGACATGATTAAGAAAACTGCCGATTTAGTAAATGATAAAAAGATTGAAGGTATTTCTAATATTCGTGATGAGTCCGATAGAAATGGTATGCGTATTGTATACATTCTAAAACGTGATGCAATCCCGAATATCGTGCTAAATATGTTGTACAAATATACTGCATTGCAATCAAGTTTTAGTGTTAACAATATTTGTTTAGTCAATGGAAGACCTCGTTTATTAAATGTTAAAGAGTTAATCCACTATTTTGTAGAACACCGTCATGAAGTGGTGGTTAGACGTACTGAATACCTTCTTAGAAAAGCAGAAGAACGGGCACATATTTTAGAAGGGTTAATTATTGCATCCGATAATATTGATGAAGTAATTCGATTGATTAGATCCTCTAAAAATGCTGATGAAGCAAAAGCACGCTTAATAGAAGCTTTTAAGCTCTCAGAAATTCAAGCAAAAGCAATTGTTGAAATGCGACTTCGTCAATTGACAGGTCTAGAACAAGATAAATTACGTTCTGAATTTGAAGAATTAATGAAAACCATTCAGGGTTATAAAGATATTTTAGCTAGTAAAGAGCTTAGAATGGCCATCATTAAAGAGGAACTAGAAGAAATTAGAGAAAAATATGGTGATGAGCGTCGTTCTGTAATAGAATATGCTGGTGGAGATGTAAGTATTACTGATTTAATACCTGATGAAAAAGTAGTAATTACTATATCTCATGCAGGCTATATTAAACGAACTTCATTATCTGAATACAAAAAACAAAACAGAGGAGGAGTAGGGGCAAAAGCAACTTCGACACGTAATGAGGATTTCTTAGAACATTTATTTGTTGGAACAAATCATCAATACATGCTTTTCTTTACTCAAACTGGAAAATGTTTCTGGATGCGAGTTTTTGAGATTCCTGAAGGAACTAGAACATCTAAAGGTAGAGCGATTCAAAACCTTATAAATATCGGTAGTGATGATAAAGTGAAAGCTTTTATTTGTACTCAAGATCTAAAAGACGAAGATTATATAAATAGTCATTATGTAATAATGGCTACTAAAAAAGGTCAAGTTAAGAAAACACCTTTAGAGCAATACTCTCGTCCAAGAACTAATGGTATAAATGCAATTACTATCAAAGAAGGTGATGAATTACTGGAAGCTAAACTAACAACTGGAGATAGTCAAGTTATGTTAGCCGTAAAATCTGGTAAGGCAATTCGTTTTGAAGAAGAGAAAACCAGATCAATGGGTAGAAATGCTTCTGGTGTTAGAGGTATTCGATTAAATAGCGAGAAGGATGAAGTAATTGGTATGATTACTATTAACGAATCTGAAACAGATGTATTGGTTGTTTCAGAAAATGGTTATGGCAAAAGATCAAGTTTAGAAGATTATAGAATTACCAATCGAGGTGGAAAAGGAGTAAAAACTATTAGTGTTACCGAAAAGACAGGTAATTTAGTTGCTATTAAAAATGTAACTGATAGTGATGATTTAATGATTATCAATAAGTCGGGTATTGCTATTCGCTTAGCAGTAGAAAATCTTCGTGTCATGGGAAGAGCGACTCAAGGTGTACGTCTAATAAAAGTAAGAGCTGGTGACGCTATTGCGGCAGTTGCAAAAGTGATGTCTGATGATGATGATGTGGAGTTAGATGAAGATGGTAACAAAATAATACCTGAAAACAATGAATCTTTAGATAAAGAAGCTAATGATCCTAGTAAAATTAACGAAGAAGAAGAATAAAAATATTAAATAATTAAATATTAGTAAAATGAAAAAACAAATTTTAATCGCAGGACTTTTAATGGTTTCTGCTATAACTTTTGGTCAGAAAAAAGAAATTAAATCAGCTCAAAAAGCTATAAAAAGCGGTGAATTTACAGAGGCGATAGCTACTTTAAATGGTGTAGAAGGATTAATTCCTAATGCTGACTCTAATTTACAAGAGCTTTATTATTTAGTAAAAGCAGAAGCATACCTAGGAGGGGCAGGAAATGACTATGAAAAAATGAATATTGCTGCTGATGCCTATGAGAAAGTATTGTCTTTAAATAAAAAAAGCAAATATGCTGCCGAAGCTAATTTAGGATTGCAGGAAATGATCAACATATTGTTAATGAGTGCTCAATTAGATCAGACTTCTAAAGAATATTTAAAAGGCTCAAAAAAAATATATAGAGGCTATAGGTTGAGTAAAAAAGATACTATCTATTTATATTACGCTGCATCTTTAGCTAAAGATGGTCAAGATTATAATGCTGCAATTAACTATTATGAAGAATTAATAGATCTTGGTTATACTGGAATTAAAGAGGAATTTTATGCAACAAAAAAAGGGACCAAAGAGGAGACTAAATTTGGAACTAAAGAAGAAAGAAATATAGCTCTTAAAAAAGGGGAGTATATAATTCCTAGAAGTAAATTTACTAAATCTAAAAAAGGAACTATTTTAAAAAATATGACTTTTATTTATATCAATGAAGGAGATACCGAAAAAGCAACTTTATTGATGAAAAAGGCTAGGGAAGAATCTCCAGATGATATAAATTTAATGTATGCTGAAGCTGAAATGTACTATAAGAGTGGGGATATGTTAAATTATAAAAGTGTGATTAATGAAGTAATTATAAACGATCCAAATAATCCTGATTTATATTATAATTTAGGTGTCGCTAGTGCTAAAAATGATGAAAAAGAAGAAGCTTTAATTTATTATACTAAAGCTTTAGAATTAAATCCAGATTATACAGAAGCTTTAATTAATAAAGCGCAATTAATTTTAGATAATGAAAGTGCTATAGTTATTGAAATGAACTCTTTGGGTACGTCAAATGCCGATTATGATAAATATGATTTATTAAAAGAGAAAAAAAATGATCTTTACCTAGAAGCATTACCATATTTAGAGTCTGCATCAAGATTACGTCCAGAATCAATGGATATTATAAAAACCTTAAAGGGTATTTACGGTATGTTGGGAATGGATGAAAAAGAAAACGCAATGAAAACAATAATTGAAAATAATGGCGGTGAATAATAGTAGTCTATTCACTCTGTCTCTTATACACATCTGACGCTGCCGA
>CAJXVL010000134.1 GCA_913061205.1 uncultured Flavobacteriaceae bacterium
GATCTACACGTAAGGAGTCGTCGGCAGCGTCAGATGTGTATAAGAGACAGACCTTCAATCGTTTTCTTAGGGGATATTTTTTCCATTAGTTTTCTTTTTCCAACACCTTTTCCTACTAAATAAGCAAAAGTGTCATTAGTCCAGACAAGTATAAAAATACCTAATATTATTTTTGGTTCAAAAACCTTATTTGTAAAAGGAATTAGTGATAAAAAAACAAAACCACTTATGATGTAAAATATAATACAGAAATAACGTTTTGATTTAAATAAGGATGTTTTATTTAATACCAATATATCTCTAATTAAAAAGAGATTCACTAAAATAGTTACTGATAATAAAATTAAAATTATTGAACTATTTATTTCCTTATAACATATAAAATAAAAGGATATAGCAAGAATGATATAAGCAATAATACCTTTTAAGCTTACTAGCTTTAAAAATTCATTTAAAGTAATAACGGCAAGAATAAATAGCAGCCCGATATACCATTCACGGGACATGAATAGTGAAAATAAGATAATCGAAATATAAAGTACTCCCGATAAAAACCGAACAATAACTTCTTTCATAAATTATAAGTCTTCGAGTAGCAACAAATATAAGTTTTTTGTACTACTTCCATAACTCATAAAATCCTTTTCTTTATTGGTTTCAAAATCTTGTATCGTGGTAATGTTACTTGGGATAAGATTTTTACTTTGATTTTTAATTTTCCGCATTCCTTCACTAATTGTATCAGTTAACTGACTCGTAGTTGCAAAAACTATAAATTTAGAGGGTAATTCGTTTAATTTTTTTTCTTTTATTTGATTGGATGAGAATAATATAGATCCATTTTTTGCAATTAAAGATTCACAAGTAGTTAGGAAAAAAGAATTCTCTTTTTCTTTTTTAAAATTAAACTTATTTGAATTAAATTTAAAACCTAACTGTTGATTGATACAGTAAATGTCTTCCTCAGCAATTTTATTTTCTTCAAGTATATTATGAAATGATTCCAATATTTCATCCATAGATAAGCAATAAAGGAATTTACCACCATTTTTATTGAAAATATAGGTGAATTTTTCATCTATTGGCGCACCATCTTTTGGGAAATAACTACTTTCTTCAGATTCATTTATGGAAATCTCTGACTTTGGTTTTTTTCCAAAAAATTTTCTTAGCAGATTCATTTGCTATTTATTAGGGACTTTGTAGGTTACTTATTATTCAAATATATAAAATCTATGTTTAATAGGTATTCTTTTAGCTTAATTTAATAAGCACAAACATCGATAAAATAAACTATAATTTATTCTTTAGTCTCTTTTAAAATAGATTCACTTTTATCGTCTTCAATTATTTCACTATCCACATCGTTAGAAGCATCTTCTATAGCGTTAGTTTCTAATTTAGAATACGGACGGTCCCCAAATATTTTCTGAAGGTTATCTTTGAAAATAACTTCTTTATCCAATAATACCGTTGCCAGTTCGGTTAATTTATCTTTATGCTTATTTAAAATACTGATAGCTCTTTGGTATTGTTCTTCAATCATTTTTGAAATTTCCTGATCGATAAGTTCAGCAGTTTTTTCACTGTAGGGCTTTGTGAAACCATATTCGTTTCCATTTGAGGAATCATAATAAGTTAAATTACCGATTTTTTCATTTAAACCGTAAACCGTTACCATAGCTCTTGCTTGTTTGGTAACTTTTTCAAGATCATTAAGTGCCCCAGTTGATATTTCGTTAAATATTACCTTTTCTGCAGCTCTTCCTCCAAGTGTTGCACACATTTCGTCCAACATTTGATTTGGTTTAACCAATTGACGTTCTTCGGGTAAATACCAGGCAGCTCCTAAAGATTTCCCTCTAGGAACAATAGTAACTTTTACTAAAGGAGCAGCATGTTCTAGCATCCAACTTACGGTTGCATGACCAGCTTCATGAAAAGCAATTGCTTCTTTTTCTTTTGGTGAGATTATTTTATTTTTCTTTTCTAAACCACCTACAATTCTATCTACAGCATCCAGGAAATCCTGCTTTTCAACAGTTTTTTTATCATATCTAGCTGCTATTAGCGCAGCCTCATTACACACATTAGCGATATCTGCTCCAGAAAAACCAGGTGTTTGTTTTGATAAGAAATCGGTATCTAATTTTTCATCAACCTTTAATGGGCGAAGATGGACTTCAAATATCTCTTTACGTTCTCTAACATCTGGCAAGTCAATATAGATTTGTCTGTCAAATCGTCCAGCACGCATTAATGCTTTGTCCAATACATCAGCCCTATTAGTTGCAGCTAAAACGATTACATTAGAATCTGAGCCAAAACCATCCATTTCAGTTAGTAATTGGTTTAGTGTGTTTTCTCTTTCGTCGTTAGATCCAGACATGTTATTCTTTCCTCTAGCACGACCAATGGCATCGATTTCATCTATAAAAATAATAGATGGAGACTTTTCTTTTGCTTGTTTAAATAAATCACGAACTCTAGACGCTCCAACACCAACAAACATTTCTACAAAATCTGAACCTGACAAGGAAAAGAAAGGCACGTTTGCTTCTCCTGCAACAGCTTTAGCCAATAAAGTTTTACCAGTACCAGGAAGACCTACCAATAGAGCTCCTTTAGGAATTTTCCCTCCCAAAGCAGTATATTTTTCAGGTTTTTTTAGAAAATCGACTATTTCCTGTACTTCTTCTTTGGCTCCCTCAAGACCCGCAACATCTTTGAAACTTGTCTTAACGTCTGTATCTTGATCGAACAATTTTGCTTTCGACTTCCCAATATTAAAAATTTGACCTCCAGCACCTCCTCCAGCACCGCCAGACATTCTTTTCATAATAAATATCCAAATTCCTATAATGATAACAAATGGAAGTAGTGAAATCAATATTTCACTCATCACATTATTGTCGGTTTCATATACAACAGTCGTTTGTAAATTATCTTGAGATTTTATTTTATCAAGGCTATTTTCGAAATTTTGTAAGTCTCCAAATTCAAATTGATAAGAAGCCTCTTTTCCATCAGACAAGAAATTAGATCCCTTTTTGTTTTTTGTGTGTTTTTCTTTGTCTTTTGCTTCTGGAGTAAGATATACCTTGGCAATCTTACGATTAACAATTTCAACTTTTTCAACATCTCCATCTCTTAAAAGAGTTTCAAATTCTCCTTGAGTAGTTTTTTTTGGTTGAGACCAACTTCCACCACCAAAAACATTCAAGGCTATAAACACAATAATAATAGCTCCATAAATCCAGTAACTATTAAATTTTGGGTTTTTTAATTCCGATTTTTTATTATTGTTTGCCATTAGGCTTCTTGTTTTTTAGTTGTTGTTTCTATGATAACTGATTTTGCATCGCCCCACAATCCTTCGATATTGTAAAACTCCCGAATTTGTTTTTGGAATACATGAACTACTACGTGGACATAGTCTAATAATACCCATTCGGCATTATTGCTACCCTCTACATGCCAAGGTTTTTCTTGTATTGCTTTACTTACTGTTTTTTGTACTGAATTGACAATCGCATTTACTTGCGTATTTGAATTACCATTACAGATTATAAAATAATCACAAACAGTGTTTTCTATGTCTCTTAAATCAAGAATTTCAATATCCTGGCCTTTAACTTCTTCAATCCCTTTTATAATTTGTGTTATAAGTTGATCAGTCCCTTTTTCTTTTTTCAATATTTATATATTTATCCCTAATAATTGGGGTGTAAAGTTATTATTTTTTTGTTTATTTAAACGTTATTCTAACGTTACATTAACACATTTTTTTATTTACCTTGAATATAATCAAACTTAATGCCATTGATTCAACAAATTCTTACCTACTTAACTTAAGTAGGGCGGTGAATCTTGAAGACCCAACTATTGTTATAACAAATAATCAAACAAAGGGGAGAGGGCAGCATGGGACTAGTTGGCAATCTGTGCCACAACAAAGTCTATTGTTTAGTATGTTTAAAAGATTTGAAGACCTTCCTAGTAACAAAATATCTAGTATTACTTATGCAGTTTCATTAGGTTTAGAAAATGCTTTTAAAAAATATAAAATACCAAATATTACTATAAAATGGCCTAACGACATAATGTCACGCTCTAAAAAAATGGCAGGAATTTTAATTGAAAATCAGATAAAACAAGGAAATGTCGTTTCCAGTGTTATTGGACTTGGAATTAATGTAAACGAAAAAAAATTTAAATCCCTACCTCAAGCTACTTCGATGTTTTTAGCTACTGGAAATAAATTTGATTTAAATGAAGTTTTACAAATTGTAATTGAAGAAATTCTAATTCAATTAAATAAACTTGATAAAGGCGAGCATGCTAATTTGAAAATAAAATATGAAACATCTCTTTTTAGAAAAGATATGATTTCTGTATTTGAAGTTCCAGATGGTTATCGTTTTAATGGTAAAATAAAAGGCGTTAATGAAATTGGGAAAATCGTAATTGAAAATGAAAATGAAATTTCGAATTCATATCAATTAAAGGAAATAAAAATGTTGTTTTAAAATTATAAGTTCTCTAAATTACTTGATAAGGTTTCTATAAATTTTGTGATAGGTCCTTTTATCATCATTGCCATCATAGGATTAAAATCTCCTTCGAATTGTAGACTCACATCAGAAGATAGTTCATTTATAGCCTCAATGTTTCCTATTAGTGTAAATGGAAGTTTATCACTAATAGCAGCTAATTTTACTTGGATAGGGCTATTTACTTCTTTTAGTTCTAATGCGATTTCTGGCATTCCTTTTAAAGCAAAAACAAATGCATCATCTCTAATAATTTCAAATTTGCTAATAGTATCAGGCATTAGCTTTTCGAAATTTTTTACATCACATAAAAAATCAAAAAGTGCTTCTGCAGACTTTTGAACGGTTACTTTTTTACTTGTTAAATTCATGTTATATTTTTTTATAATTATTGAAATCAGTAAAATAACACCAATTATTTACCCCAATTTCCTGGATCAATTCTCCATTTTGAAAGAATTTCAGCTTCAGAGGAAGTTATGTATTTAGATTTTTCAGCTAGAAGTAGTAAGTTATAGTAATTACTCAGTGTATGTAAATTGACATTAGCATTCTTAAAGTTTTCTTCAGCAATTGCAAATCCATACGTAAATATTGCAAGCATACCTTTGACATTTACCTTAGCTTCTTTTAAAGATTCTACAGCTAATAAGCTGCTTTTTCCGGTACTTATAAGATCTTCAATGATAATCGCATTTTGTCCTTTTTCTATATGTCCTTCAATTTTATTTTGGCGGCCATGTTTTTTTGCTTCTGGCCTTACATAACAAAAAGGAAGATTTAAAGCCTCAGCAACCAATGCGCCAATACCAATCGCACCTGTAGCTACACCAACTATTACATCAGGTTTACCATAGATTTCTTCAATCTGTTTAGCTAAATTTTCTTTTATGTAATTTCTAATAATTGGATATGAAAGTGTAATCCTGTTGTCACAATAAATAGGAGAATTCCATCCAGAAGCCCATTTAAATGGATTTTGTGGTTGTAATTTAATTGCATTAATTTGCAGAAGTAATTCGGCAGTTTTTTGAGCTGTCTCTTTATTTAAAATCATATTGCAAATGTATAAAGTTTTTGTTAAAGACATACCAATAATTCTCTCTACTAAAAAAAATATTGGGAGTCAGTATACTGCAATACCCCTAAAAATTGTAAATTTTAAAAATTTGATCAAACAAATAATAAAAGGAGATCTGCATTATATTAACCTATATCATAAAAATGAAGAGAAACTAGAAAAATTTCTTAAAAAAAAATTACCTGTAGTCCAAGCTGCTGGTGGACTAGTGTATAATAACAAAAGAGAAATACTTTTTATATATCGCAATTCTAAATGGGATCTTCCAAAGGGTGTATTAGAAAAAGGAGAAACTTTTGAAAAAGCTGCAATAAGAGAAGTGGAGGAAGAAACAGGGGTGAAGGACTTGGAAATTAGAAGTTTTATCGCAAAAACATACCATGTGTTTAAACGTAATGGTGAATTTAAACTAAAGATTACTTATTGGTACGAAATGTATACAGAATCTAAAGTAGAATTAGTTCCGCAAGCTAAAGAAGGAATAAAAAAGGCAAAATGGAAAAACTTTGAAAAATCTCAAAAAGCATTACAAGGTTCTTATGCT
>CAJXVL010000135.1 GCA_913061205.1 uncultured Flavobacteriaceae bacterium
AAAGAGATATTTGAATATATTTCTTTACCAGAGGAGCTTTATGATGTGCATATAATTGAATGGATTATCCCTAAAACAAAGGAAACCATAAATCAATATGCTATGCGCATGGCTGCATTAGTTGTAAAAACAAAGCCTATTTTAATCGGTGTTTCTTTTGGAGGAGTAATGGCTCAGGAAATGAATGAGTTTTTAGATTTAAAAAAGTTAATTATTATTTCTAGCATTAAATCTAAAAATGAAATTCCTGCTAAAATGAGAATTTTTAAAACAATACCTGCTTATAGATTAATACCAGCAAGTTTTCTAGAGAATACAAAAAACTTAGTTAAGTATGGCTTGGGAATAAATTCTAAAAATAAATTAGAATTATACCAAAATTACTTATCAGTTAAAAATACGCACTATTTAAAATGGGCTATCAAACAAATGGTTGGATGGGATCGAGTAATTGAAATAAAAAATATAATACACATTCATGGAGATAAAGATCCTGTATTCCCTATTGACAAAATTAAAAATTGTATTGTTGTTCCTGGCGGTACGCATATTATGTTAATTGTTAAGTTTAAATGGTTAAATGAAAATTTACCAAAAATCATGGAAGATCGTTATAAATAGTAATGTTTAAAAAAAAGAAATACGGGTCATTTGCTGGTGTTTTCACTCCATCAATTTTAACTATCCTTGGTGTAATTATGTATCTGAGAATGGGTTGGGTAGTAGGCAATGCTGGGTTATTTGGATCTTTTATTATTGTTGTTATTGCTCATGTAATATCTGTGTCTACGGGATTAAGTGTTTCTTCAATTGCTACCGATAAAAAAGTAGGTCCAGGTGGTATTTATTATATTTTATCTCGCAGTATGGGAATTCCAATTGGAGGTGCTATTGGGATTGCCTTATATATTGGAACTGCTTTATCCATTGCATTGTATTTAATTGGTTTTGCAGAAAGCTTTAATGCTTATTTTGGTTTTGCTACAGATGTTAATGGCCTGCGTCTTTCCGGTTCAGTTGCCTTACTTATTTTAACAATTATCGCTCTAATAAGTACCTCTATTGCTATAAAAACACAGCTTTTTATATTCATTGCTATCATAGTTTCATTGGTATCCATTTTTTTAGGTTCTACGGAATATATTCCAGAATCTATAAAATTAGTATCTGATGAGAATTCTGTTCCAATGGAAGTTGTTTTCGCTATATTTTTTCCTGCTGTAACTGGTTTTACTGCTGGTATAGCCATGAGCGGAGATCTAGAAGATCCTAAAAAGTCAATACCTAGAGGAACCATAGCTGCTATTGCTGTTGGTTTTTTTGTGTATATAACTTTAATCATATTTCTTTCCTTTTATATTGATTCAGAAACTTTAAAATCTGATTATAATATATTAATGAAAATTGCTTTTTATGCACCAGCTGTAGTGGTAGGAGTTTGGGGAGCAACATTGTCTTCTGCACTTGGAGGTATTTTAGGAGGACCTAGAATTTTGCAAGCAATGTCTGTAGATAATATAACACCAAAAATATTTGGAAAAGGTAAAGGAAAAAACAATGAACCTGTAAATGCTTTATTTTTAGTTTTTGTAATCGCTTTAATAGGGGTACTAATTGGAGAGTTAGATGTGGTAGCTAGAATAGTTACTATGTTTTATTTATCTGCTTATGGTTTTATTAACCTTTCATTTTTTTTAGAAAGTTGGGCGAATCCAGATTTTCAGCCAACTTTTAAAATAAAAAAGTGGATTGGTTTGTTAGGCTTTATAGCTTGTTTTGCCGTAATGTTTAAGTTAGATGTATTGGCAATGTTTGGTTCTATAGTTATTATAGTTGGTATTTATAGTTGGTTACAACGAAAGCAAATAGTATTGATGACTGGAGATGTGTGGCTAAGTGTATGGAAAAAAATTGTGGCAAATGGACTTCAGAAAATAGAATCAAAGTCTACAGAAACAAGCAATCATTGGAATCCTAATATTATACTTTTTAGTGGTGAAAGTAAACATAGAAGCTACCTTGTTGAATTGGGAAAAACATTAGCGGGTAGGGCTGGAATTGTTACAAATTTTAAATTATTGTTAGATAAAAGTAATAACTCTCCGCTTCCAAAATCTGATCAAATTGTAAAAGAAGAATATTTTGAGAAAATAGGAGTTTTTGCAAGACAGATAAAAGTTAATAATATTTATAAAGGAATTGAAGATATAGCTTCCATATTCGGGTTTTCTGGAGTGGATCCAAATACCATTATGATGGGTTGGCCAAAAGGATTAGAACACTCGGAAGAATATTCTGAAATGACTCAAAAGCTTCTTTACCTTGATTATAACCTTTTATATTTAGATTTTGACAGAGCTACAAAATTTGGAAATTATCAAACCATTGATTTGTGGTGGAGAGAGACCGATAGTAAAAATGCTGAAATGATGCTAAATATAGCGCGATTTATTGTTCAGTCTTCTAAGTGGAGTAGCGCCATAATACGCGTACTATTTGTAAATAACAGCAATGTTGATCCTGAAATAATTCAAAGTACTATATTAAATTTAGTTGAAGATATTCGTGTAAAAGTTGAAATAAAAATAATCAATAATGCTATAGAGCAAATTCCTTTTTATGAATTAATTTCTAAATATTCAATAACTACAGATTTGACATTGCTCGGAATACCAAATTTTGATATAAATAAACAAACACAATTTGTTATTAAAACGAATCAATTATTTGAATCTATAGGGTCTACACTAATGGTTAAAGCATCAAAAAGCTTTAATGAAATCAATTTAGATATTGTTAAAAAAACAGCAGAAGAGCCTTATTTTGAATAGTTAAAAACTATTTGATAAATCTTGAGTCTTAGTGGAGTTAAATTATTAATTCATACTATATTTAATTCATATTAATACTAAAAGCTAATCTCCGTTTTAGTTATTATTAAATCTAAATTTTTAGCTCCATGAAAACAACATCAAAATTTTTATTATTTACGCTTCTTTTCGGATTAAGTGTGTTTTTAATTCAAGCAGTACAGGAAGCTCCTACCGATGCAATTGTTGAACGTAAAATGATAAATGATTATAATATTTATGCAATTCCAATACCTAAAAAATTAGATTTCGCAGGAGAACCAATGCCTTTAAATAACCCAGATATTAAAGAGCGAATGGACAGGGAGTTATTGATAAATACGTACTGGCAATCCAATGGTTTATTGCTCTTTAAACGTGCAAATAAATACTTCCCAATTATAGAACCACTATTAAAAGAATACGGTATCCCAGATGATTTTAAATACTTAGCAGTAGCTGAAAGTGGGCTGCAAAATAATCGTTCACCTGCTGGAGCTGCTGGTTTCTGGCATTTTATGAAAAGAACAGGTAAGGAATATGGATTAGAGATTAATTCTTATGTGGATGAACGCTATAATATTGAAATTGCTACCCGTGTAGCTGCAGAGTATTTGAAGAAAGCAAAAACACGTTTTGGTAGTTGGACATTAGCAGCTGCAGCATATAATGCAGGGAGTGCTGGAATTAGTAATCAACAAAACAGACAACAAGCTACTGCTAGTTATTATGATTTATTATTAAATGATGAAACCAGTAGGTATGTTTTTAGAATCGTAGCACTTAAGGAAATATTGTCCAACCCTCATAAATACGGGTTTAATTTTAGAGAGAATGACTTATATACTCATATTCCTACCTATAAAGTTAAAGTAGATACAGCAGTCACAAACTTTGCAGCTTTCTCAAAAAAATTTGATATTAATTATAAAATATTAAAAATTCACAATCCTTGGCTCCGAGATAATCATTTGAAAAATGCTTCAGGAAAAGTTTATTATATTGAGATTCCCGAAAAAGGATATTATGCTACAATCAAATAAAAATGAGTATTACCATAATTTCATAGCTTATAGTATTTGAAGTTTCACTTATATTATGACACTTTCTAATTCTTTGTGTGCTAAAGTTCTACTTAAGATTAAAATTAGTCTTCTTTAGAATTCTTAATACCTTTTTAGCGATTTATAATTATTATACACAGTAGGCAGTAAAAAGGGATTGTTCTTTTAATAGCTGCCTTTTAAAATGTTCTTTGAAATAAGTATTAAGGATTAACCTTTGACAACATCAATTGAGTATTCTGATAATCAATGCTTTTTAATAATAAAACTCCATTAAGAAAAGAATTGTAATTGAGTTTAAAAGAAATATTATAATCTTCATTGTAATGATTAAGTATGCCACGTCTTACATCAACAATCATTTTATCCTTATCAATAAAAAACGATGTTGGAAAGCCTAAACTATGTTTTAGTGTTTGTACTAAATGATTATTATTATTTTCTTTTTCATCAACATAAATGATTGAAACATATCTACTGTATTCACGAGATGCTTTTTTTACTTTGTCTTTTGAATTCCAGAAAAGAATGACAAAATCGATTTCTTTATGGTATTTTTTTGCAATATCGTTTAAAGCAGGAACCTCACCAGCGCCTGGTGTACACCAGGTCGCATAAGTCATTAAAAATATTGGTTTTTTAAAGTCATTTAATTCAGTTCTACCACCTGATAATTTTCTTACTTTAAAATTATCCATATAGCTTCCATTAACAACATTATTTATTAAAGAATCAAAAAGAAAATCTGCTCTTTCAATATTATTGTTTTGATAAGCTTGTTTGGAGTTTGTTGCATAACTTTTAATATTTTCTCCAATGACTCTAGAAAATAGATTTCTAGGCTCTATATTTTGAGATAGTGCAGAAAAAGAAATTAGTAAAATTATATAAAGTAGTTTTCTACTCATATGTAATCTGTAAGAGTTAGATTACAAATGTACTATGCATTTAAATGTAAATGATAATTATTCGATAAGCTACTTAAATAATTAGTTGAAATACATAAACTGCGGGAAAACAGTAAAAAAAATATTGAAAATTTGGTTATTATCGCCTTCCACCACGCCCAGTTCGACCAAATTGTTGTTGCGGTTGTCCTGCTTTTTTCATTTGCTCCTTCATCATCTTTATTTGATTATCTAGCATATTATGCTTGTCTAATTTTTTCGCTTCTGTAAGAAGTATTTGAGCTTCTCTTTTTCTGTTTTTAGACATTGCAATACCTGCTAAATTTAATTTGGCCATTGCCATATCTGTATCCATTGATAATCCTAGGCTTATTGCTTTTTTGAAATACTTTTCAGCTTCTTTCATATTGGTTTGTGAAACCATTAATCCATTTAGATAATTATAGTAGCCTTGTTGTTTTCTTATTAAGGAAGCTTCCGGATTTTTAATTTTATCTAGCCATTTCTTTGCGCCTGGAAAATCTTCTTTTCGTAATCTTAGAAATGAAAGTAAGATGAATTCGTTTTTAAAATAAAGAAAAACAAAAATGGAAGAAAGTAATATATACATGATTCCATTACCGATATTTCCTTCAATAAATTGCCAAACGGCTACAGCTAGTATTAAAACTGTTAAAACTAATTTTATATTTTTATTGAACATGATCTATTTTTATTGGGAGTCAAAGGTATAAAAAACAATTCGAAATATTTTAATATTATGATTTGTGTAAGTAAAAAATCATTGTATATTTGCGCTCAGTTTTGAGGCATTTATTTTCAAGACTAGAAAACAGATTACAATTCAGATTCTAAAGATATACTACAATGAGTAAAAGAACATTTCAGCCTTCAAAAAGAAAAAGAAGAAATAAGCACGGATTCAGAGAACGCATGGCTTCTGTTAGTGGAAGAAAAGTCTTAGCTGCACGTAGAGCGAAGGGCAGAAAGAAAATTTCTGTTTCATCAGAAACTCGTCATAAAAAATAATGTTAATAAATATATAAAAAAAAGGTGTTGTTCTTAGAGCAACACCTTTTTTTTATACCCTGTAGTATTGTAATTTTACTTTTTGAAAATAGAACTATATTATGCCTAAAAATAAAAATCTTTCTTCCATATTAATTATTGGCTCTGGACCTATTGTAATTGGTCAAGCCTGTGAATTTGACTATTCTGGAACACAAGCTTTAAGATCACTTAGAGAGGATGGAATAGAAACGGTACTTATCAATTCTAATCCCGCAACTATCATGACAGATCCTTCTATGGCAGATCATGTGTATTTGTTGCCACTTAC
>CAJXVL010000136.1 GCA_913061205.1 uncultured Flavobacteriaceae bacterium
TTTAGGGATTCATATTTTTCAATGACCTCATTGGTTTGAGCATCAAACACTTCAATTTCCTCAATTTCATCGCCAAAAAAATGAATTCTAAAAGCATCGTCTGCATAACTTGGATACACATCCACGGTATCTCCTTTAATTCGAAAATTTCCATGTTGGAAATCAGCTTCCGTTCTTGAGTATAAACTTTGGACTAAATTGTGAAGTAATTTAGTGCGAGAAATAATTTGTCCTTTTTGAAGCTTTATAATATTTTTTTGAAATTCAGTAGGGTTACCAATACCATACAAACAAGAAACTGAAGCAATGACTATAATATCACGCCTTCCTGAAAGTAAGGAAGAAGTCGTACTCAATCGCATTTTTTCGATCTCTTCATTTATAGAGAGGTCTTTTTCAATATACAAGCCCGATGATGGGATATAAGCTTCTGGCTGATAATAATCATAATAAGAAACAAAATATTCTACGGCATTTTCAGGAAAAAACAGTTTAAACTCAGAGTATAATTGTGCTGCTAATGTTTTATTATGAGCTAGTATTAGTGTTGGCTTTTCAACTTGTTCAATAACATTTGCTACAGAAAAAGTTTTACCACTACCGGTTACTCCTAAAAGTGTCTGGTGCACTTCTCCGGAATTAATTCCTGCAACCAATTGCTTTATAGCTTTAGGTTGATCTCCAGTTGGTTTGAAATCGGAAACAATATTAAATTTCATAGAAAATGCTAATAAATTACTAAACTACGGAATTGGTATTCTATAAATATATATTTATCAGAAACAATTTTTATGCTTTATGCTCTTTATTAAAGTACACCAAATAATAATACATTTGCTTTTCTTCATCCCAACCTTTTTCTACAAATTTATCTGCGCTATCTGAATTTATAAAATCTAATTTTATTTGAATATTGGTATCTAAATTAATTATATTTTTAATTTTTTTACGAGCAGCAGTTACCGCAGTATTTGCGATGGGAAATTCCGTCAAGTCTTCTATTTTATATTTTGGTGCTTGTTCCGTCTTATAATGTTTAAATTCGGGCACCAAATCTGGATTGTTAATTACTTCATTGATAAACTGAGATTCTTGAAAAGCATCATTTTTTGCAAAATGATTAACTGCACGATTCATAAAAAGTACTTCTTCTTTTTTGTCTTCAGCTGGAAGTACGACATCCTTAGCAAAATCCTGACAAAATTTTAAATACTTTTTGGTGTGAAAGTTATCATCTTCTAAGGCATTAACTCCTAAAAAGGATTCTAACCAATAACGAGTGTCATAACGATTGCTATCTATCGATAAAATTTTATAACCCTCTTCTTTTTTCACATTAAAAATTAAACAGCCTTTATCCAGCTTATTAAGATTGACACCATGCTCTAATTTTATGTCTAACTGATTTTTATTTTCTGAAAACTGAAGAAAATCTTGTTTGATTTCTGATTTAAAAATTCCGATAGCATCCACTTTTTCATTATCAATTTGGACATTCTCAAAGTGAACGATATAAACTTCACCAGCTTTGATGTGAGGATGAAGTGATTGATCATATAAATATTTGGTAATTATTTTACTTTGCTCATGAATACTATTTGGTGCATCAAATATTTTAGATGCAATTGAAAATAATTCGTGAAACTCTAAATCAGATTCGTGTGTAAATTGAAAATAATTTTCTTCTTTTTCTCTAAATGGTTTTAGAAAATATTCTTTTAGTAAAGGAGTTAATTCATCATCTACTTTATAAATATCATCAGAAAGAAAAATAGGTTCATTATTAATTTTATTTCCAACTCTATGAATAGACAAGGAGTTAATGTGAGCGCCGAATAAGTTGATCATTTAGTTTTTTTGGTATTTAAATAGTATTGTTTATTGCTTCTAGTTCCAAGTTTCATTAAAATCTAAATTATCATAATCCTCAGGATCTAAATCATCATCATAATCCTCATTATCATCGTCATCTCCTTCAGCTTTAAATTCTTTATCTGGAGCTTCATCTGGTAAAATACCATGTGCAAACATTAAATTTGGATATGTTTGTTCAGGATCGGCATCAGCAACATCGGCTAATTCTACCAAAAATGTCCACATACTTAAAAAATCATAAACGTATAAAAGTCTTGGCTGTTCTTTATGAGTAACATCATCTAGTGATGTTTCATTCATAATTCGAATACTGTCCATTCCCTCACTTAAATCAAATAAAGCAATTTCTTCACCTTGTTCCCATTGCTCATTACTAACATAAAAAGAAGCCATTTCGTTTCCTTCAAAACCAAAAGCTTGGGTAATGCTATTATGAAATTCTTCTAAGGTATTTTCTGAATTAATTTCAATATCTCGAAAAACATCTTCTTTTGCATCCAATATAACTCTAAAACGGTATATCATAAAATATAAATTATTTGGCAAATATAGTTAAATCAATTCCCTTGAAGCAAGCAGAAGTGTCATGAATAATGAATATTTTTTTTAGGCTTTTAGCTAGTTTTAGAGGTGGAAACTAATGAAATGTTTTGTCCTTTTGGGAGGGTCGTTTTTAATATTAAATAAAATTGCAGTCCAAATAGAATTGCTGATAATACTAGGTGTAAGGGTTGCGTTGCAAAAGGAAAGTTAAAATAATACATAAGAATTCCAGTGAGCACTTCAAGACCTAACACTAACATGATGTAATTTATTAAGGGTTCATTTAGCTGCAGTTTTTTATTGATCATATATAGCCAAACATTGATTAAAATAACCAGTATGGATAATGTTCGATGTATATAGAATTGTAGGTTAGGGTTTTCTAACCATAACTCTTTTTTATAACCAAAATTTAATACCTGTTCATCTATAAATTGCCGCACCTGTGTACCTAAAAATACTTGAATAAAAGTCAGTGAAATAGCACTTATTAAAACATATTTAAATGCAGGAGGAAAGGTAATAACTTTTTGACGCTGGGAATGATAAATGGCATATAATAATAATGCAATAATGATGAATGAGCCCATCATGTGTATTGTTATTTTATAGGGTGATAAATTAGAGTCAACTACCGTTTTACCCAGCCATGCTTCAAACCCCATCCCAAGTATGACTAGTATACTGGTGATGGTTAGATGTCTGTTAGGTTTCCTTAATCTTAGTGATATAATTAATAGTATTAAAATAGGAATGCCTGCAAAAGCCGTTAATAACCTATTAATGTACTCAATCCAAGTATGGCTTACATCGAAGGAATTATAACTATGTTGTGTGTTGATTTTCCAATTGCTTAAGTCCAATTTTAAAGCGGATGTAAAATTCTCTTTTGCGTAATAAAAAGTATCTTCATATTGAATTACGTGGCCTGATTTGTATTGATGTTTAGGTTGAAATTGAATTTCAGATATTTCAGTAGGGGGTATGTAGTATCCAAAACATTTTGGCCAATCAGGACAGCCCATTCCTGAACCAGTCATTCTAACGACTGCTCCCGCAATAATTATAAAATAGATACAGATCAATGATATTTTAGCAAGCTTATTAAATCGTTTTAGCATATTCTTTTTTTGTTAACACATACCATTGAAGAGTTTTTTTTCCTGGAATGTTTTCTTCACCAGGGTAATAATCAATTTTGTCTAACTTAAATCCCACTTTTAGTAAAACATTTTTAGAAGCACTATTTTCTAGTTCTGTAAAACCAAAAATTCGTTTAAGCTTTAGTTTGTCAAAAGCAAATTTTAAGGACATTTTTGAAGTTTCAGTAGCAATACCTTGACCCCAATAATCAGGTAAAAATCGATATCCTAAATCAGATTCGCCTCCCATTTCTGGTAGGTACTTAATTCCCGTAAAACCAATTAGTTTGTTTTCGGGTTTATATAGTACGGCGAGCCTTCCATAACCGTATTTCTTATAATCCTTAAGAACAATGTTTTGCAAAATATCTCTGGCTTGTTCTACTGATTTCACCAAAGTATCTCCAGTGTATTTTTGAACAATTGGATTTGAATTCAATGCATACATTGCCTGTTCATCTCCTAATTGAAAGGGACGAATTAACAATCGCTCAGATTCTAATACTTCTGCTAACATTTCATTTGGTTTTTAAACCTAATTCTTTTCCTTTTTGAAGCATAAAAACTTTGGCAGCTTCATATTCATTTAGAATTTTACCTTCTAAAATTGCTTCTTTGATTGCATCTTTTATGATTCCAATCTCACGAGAAGGTTTTAACTGAAAGGTTTTTATAATTTCTTCGCCAGAAATTGGTGGTTGAAAATTCCTGATATGATCTCGTTCTTCAACTTCAATAATTTTATTCCTAACTTTTTTAAAATTTTGATGGTATTTTTTAAATTTTACTGGGTTTTTTGTAGTGATATCTGCCTCACATAAAGTCATTAAATCTTCGATGTAATCACCGGCATCAAAAACCAATCTTCGGATGGCACTATCCGTTACATCCGAAGCTATTGCAATAGGTCGAGAACTCATAAATACCATTTTTTGAACAAATTTCATCTTTTCATTCAATGGCATTTTTAATCTTTTAAATAATTTATATACCATTTTAGAGCCTACAAATTCGTGAGCATGAAAAGTCCAACCTATTTTTTCATCAAACTTTTTAGTAGGAGCTTTTCCAATATCATGTAAAAGAGCTGCCCATCGTAACCAAATGTTATCCGTGTTTTTAGCAATATTGTCAAGAACTTCTAAAGTATGCCAAAAATTATCTTTATGACGTTGACCTTCAATAGTATCGACGCCTTTTAAATTTGATAATTCGGGTAATATATGATGCAGCAAATCTACTTTGTTTAAAATTGCAAAACCAATAGAAGGTTTTGGAGAAGCTACTATTTTATGAAGTTCATCTACAACCCGTTCTGTAGAAATTATTTTAATTCGTTCCGCATTTTTAAGGATAGATTCAAATGATTTTTCTTCAATTTTAAATTGAAGCTGAGTAGCAAATCGAATTGCTCGTAACATTCTTAAAGGATCGTCACTAAAAGTAATGTCTGGATCTAAAGGGGTACGTATAATTTTGTTTTTTAAATCCTCTATACCATTAAAAGGATCTAAAAGTTCACCATAAGAATTGTCATTTAAACTAATAGCCATTGCATTAATGGTAAAGTCTCTGCGGTTTTGATCATCTTCTAGTGTTCCTTCTTCTACAGCAGGATTTCTACTATTTTCTTTATAAGACTCTTTCCTTGCACCCACAAACTCTAATTCAACCTGATCCGCTTTTAGCATTGCTGTTCCATAGTTTTTAAAAACGGATACAGTCGGTTTTGTAGCTAACAAGCTGGATACTTTTTGTGCTAAATCGATTCCACTACCAATAGCTACAATATCAATATCTTTAGCATTACCTCGTTCCATGATATAATCACGAACATAACCACCAATAACATAACTATCAATTTTTAACAGTGAAGATGCTTTTGAAACCATCTTAAATAATGGATTGGCTAAAGCTTTTATGTGATTTGAATTTGACACTAAATGATATTTTATTGAAATAGATAAATTATTTTCGAATTACTGTTACAGAACCAGTTGTGGTAATTTTTATAATTGATGACGGTTTGTTAGAGTTTCCTTTCTGTCCCAAATTAACAACATGGCCTACCCCTTCTAATATTTTTTTATTTATTTCTTGAAAATTATTAGGAGCTGCTTTACCACTTAGGTTAGCAGATGTAGAAACGATAGGTTTTTTAAATTTTTTAATTAATTGGCCAACAAAACCATCTCTAACAACTCTAATTGCGATGGAATTATCTTCTGCAATTAAATTTTCGGCAACATGCAAAGGACGATCATAAATAATAGTAGTGGGAGTGACTGCATACTTAATAATATCATAAGTCACCTCTGGAATTTCCTCAATATATTGATTGAGCATTTTAAAATCTTTCACTAAACAAATCATAGATTTGTTGTTCGCTCTTTTTTTTAACTGAAATATTCTTTCGACTGCTTCATAATTGGTTGCGTCACATCCTATTCCCCAAACAGTATCGGTTGGGTAAAGAATAATACCTCCTTTTTTAAGAACATTTAGGCAATTGTTTATTTCAGTTTGCATATT
>CAJXVL010000137.1 GCA_913061205.1 uncultured Flavobacteriaceae bacterium
GAGATTCCTCTACGTCTCGTGGGCTCGGAGATGTGTATAAGAGACAGGTATTAAGCTAAAGGTCTTTCAAGTAAAAGTTATCGCAGGAACTATGGGACGTATTCTTGGAGATTAATTGTGAATATTTAAAAAATATAAAAACATGCTCTACATTAAAATTGTTTTATCTGCTAAAATGGTTTCCTTGTTCTAGTATTAATAAGTTAAAATAACATTCTAATTTTTTTATAAAATTGAAAAAATTTAAAGTAATTAAAACCAAGTCTATCATTATACTGATGTCTTTTGTAATGATCAGCTTATATTCCTGTGGCTTACAAGTTGAATCATCAAAAAACCTCTATACCTACAAAATTGATGATCCTAACGGCATAGGGAAGTGGTATATGGGACGTGAAATCGCTTTTGTTATGGGATTTGAAGGCATGCAATGGTTAGAGCGACCGGAGAGAGAAGCAGAAGAAAATGTAAATAACTTACTTAAAAACATGAATATACAGCCTGGAGATACTCTTGCCGATATAGGTGCCGGTTCCGGCTATCATGTCTTTAAAATATCGCCAATTTTAAAAAATGGACTTATTTATGCTGTGGATATTCAAGCAGAAATGTTGGAAGAAATACAATCTAGAATCGATACTCAAAATAGCAATAATACTGCAATTGTTTTAGGTACTGAAAGAAGTGTAAATCTTCCAGAAAATTCTGTTGATAAGGTGTTAATGGTCGATGTATATCATGAGTTCAATTATCCGTATGAAATGATGCAATCGATTAAAAAAGCATTGCGATCAAATGGAAAGATTTACTTGGTAGAATATCGTGGAGAAGATCCTAGAGTACCCATAAAAAAAATTCACAAAATGACACAGAAACAAGCAGTTAAGGAAATGGAAGCTGCAGGCTTTAAACTCCTTCGAAATTTTGAAAATTTACCATGGCAACATTGTATGGTATTTGTAAAAACCTAAGAATTTTGTTAAAGAAAAGACAGCAATATCCCCAAGAAAATATTATTGATACAGATTATTTTATTTACTGTTTAGAAGCGGTTCATAACATAGAATCGGATAAAGTTACCGAAGCACAAAAAAATCTAGAACAATTGACCACGCAGTATGGAATAGCAAGTATTTATAAAACATGCGACACTATTGAAGGTCTAGAAACTAGCTTAAATGGATTGCTCTCGGATGATCATAACTTTAAAGACTATGAGATCATTTACTTGGTTATAACTGGTGAAGCAAATAGTATTTGTTTAAATAATTACTACTATAGTCTACAAGAAATTGCAGAAATGTTTGAAGGAAGATTAAAAGGAAAAATTTTACATTTTTCAAATGCAAAAATTTTAGATTTAGACAAAGAAGAAGTTCAATATTTTTTAGACATCACTAGCGCAAAAGCTATTTCTGGTTATGGCAATGAATTTAAAGGAATAACTAGCTCAAATCTTGACAAAGCATTCTTTAACTTATTTAAAGAAGATGATAATTTAATAGATATTTTAGAAGAGTTGCATCAAAGACATTATAATTTATGCAAATTGCTTGATTTTAGATTGTATTATTAAACTTAATTAAATTATGTCAACATCAATATCCCAAAAACCAACGACAAAAGCCATCAATGTTTTAGGGGGACCTTTAGAAAATTGTTCCTGTAATCCCATAACGGGATATTTACGCGATGGATTTTGTAATACCACACCAGACGATTATGGTACACATGTGGTTTGCGCTATAGTTTCAGATGAATTTTTGAAGTATTCTTTATCTAAAGGCAATGATTTAATAACTCCAAAGCCAGAATGGGATTTTCCAGGATTAAAACATGGCGACAAATGGTGCTTATGTGTTTCACGCTGGAAGGAAGCAGTAACAGCTAATGTTGGTCCTAAAGTAGACTTAAGCGCCACCAATTATGTAGCTTTAAAACATGTGTCTTTAGAATTATTAAAAGAATACGCTATTTGATATTATTAATTATAACAATAGGTATATTAACTCTGGGATAATGTTTCTAATAGATTTAGTATGACTGTGGGATATTTTACATACTATTCAATTATAGCTATCAAATAAAACTATAAGTATATGAGCCGTAATTTCTTTTAACATAATTGTTTACGATATAGACCTAATGGCACTATATCTACAATTATGTGTAAATAGCCTGAAAAAAGGCTATACAGAAATTACTATATATGTACTATAATTAATATTATGTCAAATAGGATTTTAAGTACCTTTCTTTTCCCATTCAAATTATATTTTAATTCTAGTATTTGTAATATCTTTACAGCTATCACTAAATGCTGTTTTAAATAGGCTTTTTCTCTTTAAAAATGCTTAAATAAAAAAGATGTCCAAATTACCACCAGCCTATAAATTCATTGACCTTTCAGATTATGGTCGTCCCATAGCTCGCCATATAGCAATGGCTCTCAAAGAAACCAGTTGTACTCCAGTTCAGGTTACTTGGCTTTTTATTATTTCAGGACTTATTGCAATTGCGGGAATGTTTTTTGGTTATTATTACTTAGCAGCTTTCTTCTTAGTTCTCAAGTCTATTCTAGATGCTGCGGACGGTGAATTGGCTCGAATAAAAGAAACTCCTTCTTATACCGGTCGTTTTTTCGATTCAATAGCCGATATTTTATTAAATGCCTTGATATTTTACACGCTTTATATTATTTGTGATACATCATTTATATATGCATTTCTTGGTTTTTTTGGCATACAATTACAAGGAACATTATATAACTATTACTATGTGATTCTTAGAAATAAGGTAAATGGTGATACCACTAGCAGAATTTTTGAGACTGATACTCCACAAGCCCTACCGGGAGAAAATCAAAGAACTGTAACTATGCTTTTTAAAGTCTATAAACTTCTTTATGGATTTTTCGATAAGATTATATATCGCCTTGATAATAATGCACCTCAAGGTAAAAAAATGCCCAATTTATTCATGACAGCTGTTTCCAGTTTTGGTTTAGGGTTTCAATTGTTGTTAATTGGAATTTTCTTAATCATTGGATTGAAAGAATTTATAATTCCATTCTTTATTTGGTATACCCTAATGGTATTCATTTTTATAGCCATTAGAAAACTATTAAACTCTTAATTTTTTCAAAAGAAACTCAATATAAAATGAACTTTAATAGTTGTTTAATAGTAGACAATCATCTAATATAAAATAGTTTTACTTAATTCGAACGTTTTGTTTTTCTATGCATATAATTAGGATAAATACTACGTTTGGCAAATCGATTGAGCTTATTACTATTAATCATTTTAATATATACCTGTTTTGTAACCCCAAAGTATTCATATGTAGAACCATCTAGAAAAGTGATTTCTAATAATAAACCTTTGTGTTTATAATCTTCAATATCTGAATTAGTGATGGTATCTGTATAATCACTTAAATTTAATTCTTTTGTTTCTGGCGCAATACTAACAAGAAAATGATAACCATCTATAATTCTTCGGCTATTTATCTCTGCTTCTTCCTGCAAAGGATCTCCATTTAGAAACTTATCTGGATGCCATTCTTTAACCAAATTGCGGTAGCTCTTTTTTAGAGGCTTTAATTCGATTTCCTTTTCTACTCCAAAGAGTTTTTTATATTCATTTATACGCTTCATGACACAACTATATTTAAGGGCGCGAAAGTACACCTTAATATCAAATGAATTGAGATGTAAATAAAAAAATAATTATTAACTATAGAAGCGTTACCCGAACCTTTTTCTTTTTCAGACGTGTATTGTTTAAATTTAATATCAAATCATCAGCCAAACTTAATGGAACAGCAACAAAAGCACAGTCTTGTTTTAGTTCAATAGTACCTAATTCATGTTTGTTTAACTTGCCTTGCTTGAAAAACAGACCCGCAATATCACCTTTAGAAATTTTATCTTTCCGTCCACCAGAAATAAACAAGGTTTTCCAGTATTGTGGCTTATGCGGAGCTTTTTCAGATATATTAATTCCTTTTACGTTTAATATAAATTCTGGTAGTAACTGATCTTTCCATTTCAATACATAAGCTGTTCCTTTTGCATTCACTCTAGCTGTTCTTCCATTTCTATGAATAAACTCTTCCTGATGTATTGGCAATTCGTAATGAATGATAAATTTCATTTCTGGAATGTCAATACCTCTTGCGGCTAAATCTGTAGCTAATAATACTTGAGAGGATCCATTTCTAAATTTAATTAATGCACGCTCTCTTTCTTTTTGTTCCATACCGCCAGAAAAGCAGGTATGACTAATGGTATGAAGTTCTAAGAATTCACTAACTGCACTGATACTATCTCTAAAATTACAGAAAATAATTCCAGGCTCATTTCCAATGTGTTCCAATAAGCTTAAAAGGGTTTTTAATTTATTCTTATCTGGAGAAATGACTGTTTTAATTGCTAATTTTGAAGGTGTATTTTGATTTAAATAATTGATTGTAGTTGGTTTGTCTAACTTGACAAATCCAGGAATGCTAACACCTTGTGTAGCAGATGTTAAAATGCGCTTACTTATAGCAGGCAATTGATCAATGATAGACTTCATTTGATCTTCAAAACCTTGCTCTAGTGACTTATCAAATTCATCTAAAATAAGAGTTTTAATACTTTCTTTTGAAAAACGATCGCTATTAAAATGGTCCAAAATTCTACCCGGTGTTCCAATTAAAACAGCAGGATTATGCTTGATTTCAATTTTATCTTTTGACATAGGTCTTCCGCCATATACCGCATTAACTTTAAAACCAGAACCCATCGTGCGAATGACCTGTTCTATTTGAATGGCTAATTCTCGCGTAGGTACTAATATCAACGCTTGAATATCCTTGCAATCTGAGTCTAATGATTTTAATAAAGGTAAGGAGAATCCAAGTGTTTTTCCAGTACCCGTTGGAGATAATAAAACAGTATTTGCAGTGGTTTCTATTACCGCAATTGCTTCTTCCTGCATCGGGTTTAACGTATGGATATTTAATTTCGTTAATATATCCTGTTGATCTTTAATAGTATTAGCCATTATAGTTAAACTGTATTTATTAAATTAATAAAGTATTGTTTTTATCTGCTTTAAATTCTCTAATTGTTGCTTTATTATGTTTAACAGTTAGTAGATTAATATTGCTAATTTAACACAAAAAAAAAACCTCCCGTTAAGAAGATGATTTATTTATTTATTTAAGATTATTTAATAATAATCCATCCGGTATAGGTTTTTTTTAACCTTGTCTTGGTACAAGAAGTCTTTGGCTTTGTTCAGCCTCTATGTGCTCAGGAGTAAATGAAATAAAGAAACCAGCTCCTAAAATTGCAACTATAAAAAATAATTTTATAGACTTCATAATTTTTGTTTTTAAATTATTTAACAAACAGGGATTTGATATGCAAGCCACCTATTATCAGCGTCCATTTGATCTTTTACTTCCTGTGGAGCTTTAATATATTCTTTTTTCCGTTTTAATATCTCTTTCATATTAATTTCTCCTGTTCCGTAAAGTTTTTTACTGTGGTTGATGTAAGCGCTCATAATCCTATTATTAATTATTTAAGAGCAAAAATAAATACATTTTTTATTTTGAAATATGACAACAATCAGTTTCTATAATTTAATATATATGTAAAATCTTTCAATTAATGCATATGATGTATTTAAATACAGCACATTTTATAGAAATAGTGCCACTAATAGACATTTAAATACCTTATTTTAAAAGGTTTATTAACTTGAGGTTGGTGACTATAATTTTTAGTGAAGCTAAAATAAGTAGTTGATGAGTGTGATTAAACACCATTACTGCTTTTGGCGTTTATTTTTAGAAGCAGGTTTTGTATTTGCTAAATTAGTTGATGATAAATAATTTGCTAATATTTTTTCTACTAATTCCTCTTTGGTTAAATGATGAAAAATCGTTTTTATTTTAGTTTTAAATTCTTCTGAAACTTCTCTGTTTGGTTTAGTTTTAAATACTTTTTTGGCCCATAACAAACCCTGTCTCTTATACACATCTGACGCTGCCGACGACTCCTTACGTGTAGAT
>CAJXVL010000138.1 GCA_913061205.1 uncultured Flavobacteriaceae bacterium
AAATTTAGAAATCGAATGAAAAATTTAGATAAAGTTTTGTAAGCCTGGATTTTTTGAATACTTTTTCAGCAATGAGCTGCGAAGCACATCACGATTTTCGCTCAAAAATAAAAGGGTATGAGTAAAAAAGTATTGAAAAGAATAAGCATTTATATGCTTTAGGCAATAGGAATGGTATTAAAAGTATGATTTGAAATCCTTATTATGAGATCCCCGCTTTCGCGAGGATTTAATCCTTTTCAAGAGATTGCTACGTCACTGCGTTCCTCGTAATGACAAAGGATTGTTATCCTCAGACACGCCCTCAGCTTGATCTTATCTTTTTACCAATCAGCTACCACCCTTTTATAGCTGCTTCTGCACATCGCTCTCCGTCCATTGCAGCAGAAACAATACCTCCGGCGTAGCCTCCGCCTTCTCCACAAGGATATAAGCCCTCGATTTGTATGTGTTCTAAGTTTTCTTTTCTAGGGATGCTTACTGGTGAAGAAGTTCTAGATTCAACTCCAATAACATTCGCTTCTTCGGTATAATATCTTTTCATTTTTTTACCAAACTCTTTAAATCCAGTTCGCAACCTACCGCCTATAATTTTTGGTAATAATGAATGTAGTGGAGCAGATTTTAAACCGGGTTGGTAGGAAGAGTCATTTAAGGTACTAGAAAGTTTACCATCAACAAAATCAGTCAATCTTTGTGCTGGAGCAGTTTGTGTTCTTCCGCCAGCTGTAAATGCTAACTTTTCTAAACTCTTTTGATATTCCAATCCTTTTAGTGCTCCAAAATGATCGTATTTAGGAATGTCTTGATGTACATTAATTTCGACTACTATCCCAGAATTAGCATACAAATTGTTTCGTTTTGAAGGAGACATACCATTAACGACTAATTCTCCCTGTGCTGTTGCAGCTGGAACTATAAATCCGCCAGGACACATACAGAATGAATAAACTCCACGTTCTTTTACTTGTTGTACTAAACTATAAGCAGCAGCAGGTAATAGTTCATCTCTTTTACCCTCACAATGGTATTGAATAGAATCTATTATATGTTGTGGGTGTTCAACTCGAACTCCCATCGCAAAAGACTTTGCTTCTAATGCAATTTTTTTATTAGCTAGCAAATAATAGATGTCACGAGCCGAATGTCCGGTAGCTAAAATAACTTTTTTAACAGTCATTTCAGTACTGTTATTTAACTGAATGGCTTTTAGTTTATTATCTTTAATAACAAAATCAGTGACCCTAGTTTCAAAGTGAACTTCTCCACCGTATTTTAAGATGGTTTCGCGAATACTTTTAACCACTTTGGGTAACTTATTAGTTCCAATATGTGGATGTGCATCTACTAAAATTTGTTCGGTCGCTCCATGGTACACCAAGTTTTCAAAAATTCTTCGAACATCACCTCTTTTTAAACTTCTAGTGTACAATTTTCCGTCGGAATAAGTTCCTGCGCCACCTTCACCAAAACAATAATTAGAATCTTCATTCACAATATGGTCTTGATTAATTGCTTTTAAATCGCGACGTCTGTCTTGTACGTCTTTTCCACGTTCTAAAATAATAGGTTTAAACCCTAATTCAATACAGCGAAGCGCTGCATACATTCCGGCAGGTCCAAAACCAATGATGTGTATTTCCTTCGCTTTAGAAACATCTTTGTATAAAAATGAATAGGTTGGGACTTCTGGCATCTTTTCTTTAAGGTATACCGAAAGCTTATAATTAAAAATAATTGGATTTTTTCTAGCGTCAATAGATTTTCTAAGTACTTTAATCCCAGTAATAGATTTTCCATCTATTTTTAGAGATCGCGCAGCTTTTTTAAGGAGGATACCTTCTTGTTTTTCTTCACTAATAGTAAGTCGAAGCTGTATTTCTTTAATCATATTGCAAAACTAATATATTTTAACAAAAAATTTTTATTTTATTGATTGAATTAAGATTCTTAATTCAATAGGCAATTAATTATCTTTGCATTTGCAAAACAAAACACACATTATGAATTCATACGATGTAACCATTATCGGTTCTGGTCCTGGAGGGTATGTAGCCGCAATTCGTTGCGCACAATTAGGGATGAAAACAGCTTTAATTGAAAAATACAGTACCCTTGGAGGTACTTGCCTTAACGTTGGTTGTATACCAAGCAAAGCATTATTAGACTCTTCTCATCATTACGATGATGCTATTAGGCATTTTGAAGATCACGGGATTGAAATATCAGGTGATGTAAAAGTTAGTTTAGAGAAAATGATTTCTCGAAAAGATCAAGTGGTAGCGCAAACTACTTCAGGGATTGATTTTTTAATGAAGAAAAATAAAATTGAAGTGCTTAATGGTTTTGGTAGCTTTAAAGATGCAAATCATGTTGTGATTACTAAAGAAGATGGTTCTTCCGAAGAAATTGAAACTAAAAATGTGATCATAGCCACCGGTTCAAAACCTGCTAACTTGCCATTTATTACCTTGGATAAAGAAAGGGTGATTACCTCTACTGAAGCATTAAAACTAAAAGAAATACCGAAGCACCTCCTCGTAATTGGTGGTGGAGTAATTGGTTTAGAGTTAGGACAAGTATACCGTAGATTAGGATCTGAGGTGTCTGTGATTGAATATATGGACCGTATCATTCCTACGATGGATAAAGCACAGAGTAAGGAGTTAACCAAATCATTAAAAAAGCAAGGAGTTAAATTCTTACTTTCTCATAAAGTATCTGGGCTTAGTAATAACGGGACTGAAGTTACCGTAACAGCTACCGATAAAAAAGATAAAGAAGTAACTGTCACTGGAGATTATTGTTTGGTTTCAGTTGGTCGCAGAGCCTATACGGATGGTTTAAAAGCGGAGAACGTAGGGATAAAAATAAATGAAAGAGGGCAAGTAACAGTTAATGAACACTTACAAACTAACATTTCAAACATCTATGCCATTGGTGATGTAATTAAAGGACCTATGTTGGCACATAAAGCGGAAGAAGAAGGAGTTTTCGTTGCGGAAATTTTAGCTGGACAAAAACCTCACATTGATTATAACCTAATTCCAGGTGTCGTTTATACATGGCCTGAAGTTGCTTCAGTAGGTAAAACCGAAGAGCAACTAATAGAAAATAAAGTTGCTTATAAGGCAGGTCAGTTTCCAATGCGTGCATTAGGAAGGTCAAGAGCGAGCGGTGATACTGATGGGTTTGTAAAAATCTTAAGTGATGCTAAAACCGATGAGGTTTTAGGAGTTCATATGGTAGGAGCTCGTGTAGCTGACCTAATTGCAGAAGCAGTAGTAGCGATGGAATTTAGAGCGAGTGCAGAGGATATATCTCGCATGAGTCATGCGCATCCAACCTATGCGGAAGCAATAAAAGAAGCAGCCTTAGCAGCGACAGACAATAGACCTTTACATATTTAAATTACTACTATATAGTGGTTATTGAATAATTTTAAAAATAGTATTAAAAACCTACAGCAAATTGCTTTGTGTTTATTTAGGTAGCGATACCTAGAGATTGTTATTGAATTAGATGTTAAAAGATGCTTTTTAAAAAGAAGCATCTTTTGTTGTTAAATATCTTAGGAGGGTTTTTAAGTTTGCAATATATTTACCGAATAAAATATTCCTCTTTAATTTATCAATGCGAATTACAAAAAAGTATACCGTTAAATTGACAGAAGCATTAAAGCATAAGCTAATCTGCTGGTCTCAACAATTTGAAGAGGTAGTTTGGTTAGACTCAAATGAAGAGAGTAACTTCCAAAGTAAATCAACATACAAGGCCATTTTAGCTGTAGATGCTTTTACTGCTATTAAGACTGACTATCATCAAGCTTTTGATCAATTAGAAGAATACCAATCCAAGACTAAAGATTGGTTGTTTGGTTACCTTACCTATGACTTAAAGAATGGAGTAGAACGATTAAATTCGAATAATTTTGATGACTTGAATTTTCCAGATTTGTATTTTTTCCAACCTAAAAAAGTTTTTCTTTTTATGGAGAATGAAGTTGAAATTCAATACCTCCACTTTGTAGACGATGAGTTAGCATTTGATTGGGAAGAAATTATTAATTATAAAGAAACTTATAAAGCTTCAGAAAGCACTTCCATTGTAAAAATTAATTCGAGAACCTCAAAAGATTCTTATTTTAATAAACTTCATAAAATTTTAGAGCACATTCAAAGGGGTGACATTTATGAGGCAAATTTTTGTCAAGAATTTTATTCAGACAATACTGAGATAGATGTGGTGAAAACATTTATTCATTTAAATGAAATTTCAAAACCTCCCTTTGCAACTTTTTTAAAATTAGGGGGCTTATATTCTTTATCTGCTTCACCAGAGCGCTATATTAGTAAAAATGGAACAACTATCATTTCACAGCCAATTAAAGGGACCGCAAAACGACATTCCGATCATATCGAAGATGAAAAATTAAAAAATGAATTAACAAACGATCCAAAAGAGCGAAGTGAAAATATTATGATTACCGATTTAGTGCGTAATGATTTATCTCGTTTTGCTAAAAAAGGGACGGTTAAGGTAACAGAACTTTGTAAAGTATATAGTTTTTCACAAGTACATCAAATGGTTTCTACCATTACTTGTCAGGTGGATATAAATAAGTCACCAGTTTCTATCATAAAAGAAACATTCCCAATGGGAAGTATGACCGGAGCACCAAAGATTTCAGCAATGAAAATTATTGAGAACTTTGAAGATGCTAAGAGAGGTCTTTATAGTGGAGCAGTTGGATATTTTACTCCAGGGGGAGATTTTGATTTTAATGTGATTATTAGGAGCATCCTTTATAACTTAAAAAATAAATATGTTAGCTTTTCCGTAGGAGGAGCAATCACTGCTAAATCCATTCCTGAAAAAGAATACGAAGAATGCCTCATTAAGGCAAAAGCAATGAGAGAAGTTTTAGAGAATTAATAAAATATTAACTTCGTTGTTTATAAGTGGGTTGCATCATGTTTTATATATTTGTTTTACGAGAAATTTCAACCATTGTTAACTAACTTTAAAAATCACATTTCCAATACGTTTCCTGCTTTAAAAGGAAAAAAAATTCTAATTGCCTGCAGTGGCGGTTTGGATAGTGTTGTGTTGTCAAGACTTTTTAAAGAATTGAATTATGATATTTCTCTAGCTCATTGTAATTTTTCATTGAGAGGAAAAGAAAGTGATGAAGATGAAAAGTTTGTAATTTTATTGGCAGATAAGTTATCAATACCAATTTTTAACAAAAAATTTAATACCAAAGCATATAAAATAAAGCATAAGTTATCTACTCAAGTCGCTGCTCGACAACTTCGTTACCAATGGTTTGAAGAGGTTTGTACAGAGCATTCATTCGATTATTTAGCAACGGCTCATCATTTAGACGACGATTTGGAAACTTTTTTGATAAACCTTTCTAGAGGAACGGGTTTAAGAGGATTAATAGGTATTCCTTTAATAAATGATAAGATTATTCGCCCTTTTTTAAACTTCCCAAGGGCGGACATTCTTCAGTATGCTAAAGAAAAAAACAGTCCTTGGCGTGAAGATAGCAGCAATCAAACAAGCGATTATTTGCGAAATAAATTACGAATTGAAGTAATTCCGAGACTAAAAGAAGTGGATCATAATTTACTAAATGGCTTTCATCAAACTCAAAAATATTTAAATGATAGCATGGCTTTAGTGAATGATTATATGGCTTTAATTAAAAACCTAGTTGTAGATGAAACCGAAGATGGTTTTGAAATTGATGTTTTGAAATTGCAAGATTTACCTAATACCAATGCTTTGCTATATGAACTATTAGCTCCTTTTGGTTTTACTGCTTGGGATGATATTTCTGATTTATTAACAGCACAAAGTGGAAAGCAAATATTTTCGGAAAGCCATCGCATTCTAAAGAACAGAAAAAGCCTTTTATTAGTTGAAAATAGTTTTGTTCACAATGAAGAGACTTATACAATCAAAGAATCAGATACTGGCATTGATACCCCCATTAATTTAAAACTGTCTCTTATACACATCTCCGAGCCCACGAGACGTAGAGGAATCTC
>CAJXVL010000139.1 GCA_913061205.1 uncultured Flavobacteriaceae bacterium
GAGCATCAAAAGACAAATCATACATTTCTGCAAAAGTAGTGGTATGTTGACCTTGCAAATGTTGATCTGAAATCTCTTTAGTTTTGAGGTTTAATGAGGGTTCTATTGCATTTACTAAAGTTGATTTACCAACACCACTATGACCAGAAAAGACACTTACTTTGTTTTCCATAAGTACTTTTACTTTATCTAAATTTTTTCCTGTCATGGCAGATATGCCTATACATTCATAACCGATAGATCTATATAGATGAGCTAAATATTTAACGGTCACTAATTCTTCTTCGTTATAAGAATCGATTTTATTAAACAATAAGATAGTTTTGATACCATAGGCTTCAGAAGTTACTAAAAATCGATCTATAAAAGCTGTAGAGGTAGGTGGGTTGTTAAGGGTAACTATTAAAAAAGCAAGGTCTATATTGGCAGCAATAATCTGAGTCTGCTTCGAAAGATTTACTGATTTTCGAATGATGTAATTGTCACGATTTTCAATTTCATAGATTACTCCAAACTCATCATCACCTAAATTATCAATTTCAAAAAACACCTTATCACCTACAGAAACTGGGTTTGTAGTTTTAATCCCTCTTATTCGAAACTTTCCTTTTAACCTACACTCATAAAATACTCCTTGTTCTGTTTTTACAGTATACCAACTTCCCGTAGATTTATAGACAATTCCTTTCATTTATACAAAAGTCTTAAAATTAAAGTTATTAGCATTGTTATTTGTTTTAAATATTATTCTTGAATAACACTTTATTATTTATCGTAAAGTCGCTTTTGATGATTGATTGATTCTTGATGTATTGCTTTATATATTTTTAAAATAAACTCTTCACTTAAATCGAATTCTTTTCCTTCTAATATCATTTTACTTAGAATTTCATTCCATCTTTTATTTTGTAAAATAGCAACATTGTTCTTCTTTTTTAAAGCTCCTATTTCATCAGCAATTTTCATCCGTTTTCCTAATATTTCGGTTAACTTATGATCAATTATATCTATTTGTGTCCTAAGATTTGCTAATTTGTTAAGGTACTCAAGGGCATCTCCTTCTTCTTTTCTAATTGTTAAATCGGCGGTTAATTGATCTAGAGTTTCAGGAGTAATCTGTTGTTTCGCATCACTCCAAGCGTTATCTGGATCGTGATGTGTTTCTATCATTAATCCATCAAAATTTAAGTCTAATGCTGTTTGACATAAATCAAAAATAATAGCTCTACGTCCAGCAATATGAGATGGATCTAGTATTAATGGCAAATCTGGGAACTGATTTTGCAAATCGATTGGAATTTGCCATTCTGGGTTATTTCTATAACGGGTTTTCTCATAGGTAGAAAAACCCCTATGTATCACCCCTAATTTATCAATATTAGAGGTATGTAAGCGTTCTACAGCTCCTAACCATAAGGCTAGATCTGGATTAACAGGATTTTTAACTAATACTATTTTATCGGTTCCTTTTAATGCTTCAGCAATTTCTTGAACGATGAAAGGAGAAACGGTTGAACGAGCCCCTATCCATAATAAATCAATATCATTTTTTAAGGCTAGCTCAACATGCCTAGGATTTGCAACTTCAGTAGCAGTTAATAATCCTGTTTCATCTTTTGCCCTTTTTAACCATTTTAAACCAATTTCACCAACACCCTCAAAATTTCCTGGCCTAGTTCTGGGTTTCCATATTCCTGCGCGTAATACAGTGGCATCTGTATTTTTTAATTGATGTGCTATTTTTAAAACCTGTTCTTCAGATTCGGCGCTACAAGGACCCGCAATTACAAGAGGATGAGTTAATGACATCTCATTTAACCAAGTTCCTAGATTCTTGTTATTTTTCATTGATACTTTTATTTAATAATTGACTTGGTTTATTTTCAAAATTCTGGTTATAAGCCCCTACTACTTTCAATTCTTTTACTGCTTTTTCCAATACTTTAATCACATCTTTAAATAATTTATAATCTTTAAAAACAACATCTACAAAAAAAGAATATTGCCAAGGTTCTCCAATAATTGGCAAAGATTGAATTTTTGTTAAACTAATTTCAAAAGTACTAAACAATTGTAAGACATTAGAAAGACTACCTACCCTATGATCTAATTTAAATTTTAATGTTGCTTTATTTGCTTCTTTTATAGCCGTTTTAATTTCTTTTCCTATTAAAACAAAACGAGTTTGATTATCGCTATTATTTTGAATCTTGCTATCTAAAATTTTTAATCCAAATTTTTCTGCAACTTGTTTCCCAGCTATAGCAGCAATTCCTTTTAAGTTTTCTTCTTTTATTTTTTTTGCTTCTGAAGCCGTATCGGCACCTTCAATTATTTTTATATGAGGTGGAATTTTCCGTAAATAATTTTTACATTGAAGTAAAGCTACTGGATGGGAATGAATTTCTAAAATATCATGAATCGTTTCGGTTTCTAATGCCATCATATACATTTGTATATTTAAAAAAACTTCATCCATAATGACCAAACCACTCTCATCTATTAAATTATAATTTGGCAAAATAGATCCTGCAATTGTGTTTTCTATCGCAAGAACACCAAAATCTGCACTCAAATTATTAATAGATTCGGTGACCTTTTCAAAACTAGTACACTTAATTAATTCAATTTCCCTCTTAGGAAACATTTTTTTTACAGCCATGTCATGAAATGAACTTTCGATTCCCTGGATTGCAATTTTTAGATTCATAATTTTAAATTTTTGTAAAAAAAAAGTCTCGGATTATTTCCGAGACCATTATATAATTATATGTTTAATTTAATTACATCAGTGTCTCGTTTCTTTCTTTAAAAAAGAAAAACGAAAAATCACTATATGTAATAAAATTATTCATTGTATGTTTTATAATTGCTAAAGTAATTAATTATTGAAAACAAGCTCTAATTTTTTACTTTTTATTTATGTAGTTTTGTTTTAATTTTAATATGTCGATAAAAGTAGAAAATATCACTAAAAAATATGGCGATCAAATTGCCTTGAATCAAGTTTCATTTTCAATACAAAAAGGTGAAATCGTCGGATTTTTAGGCCCAAATGGGGCAGGAAAATCTACGATGATGAAAATTTTAACCACTTATATTTCAACATTTGAAGGAAATGCATGGGTCAACAGCTATTCTGTTTCAGATGAGAAAATTAAAGTTCAAAAATGCATAGGTTACCTTCCAGAGCACAATCCTCTATACCTAGATATGTATGTTCGAGAATATTTAAATTTTAACGCAGAAGTTTATAAAATTGACAAAGCGCAAGTTGAAATTGTTATTGAGGAGACAGGATTATTATCGGAAGCTCATAAAAAGATCGAACAACTATCAAAAGGCTATAGACAGCGTGTAGGACTTGCCAATGCATTACTTCACAATCCTGAAGTTTTAATTTTAGACGAACCTACAACAGGCTTAGACCCTAATCAATTAATTGAAATTAGAGATCTTATAAAAAAAGTTGCTAAGGAAAGTGGCAAAACCGTGTTACTATCGACACATATCATGCAAGAAGTTGAAGCTATTTGCGATCGTGTTATCATATTAAATAAAGGAAATTTAATACATGATAAATCTATAAAAGAAACCTTAAAAGAAACTAGCTTAGAAAATTTATTTACGAAACTGACTAGTCAAAAATAAGCCTACCTGTATAATATTCGGTGACATCAATCAATGGGGGTTCATTTTTAGAAATAACATCTCCTAAACTTCTTATTTCTCCAATAATTGACATTTGAGGATTTACAATTATTTTGTTGGTACTTCTATGAAAAACTATCAAATCTTGAATGAACAAATCTGCTGCCTCTACTCTAGAATTACCAGAATACAAAGCTATATTAGCTTTTATAGCGGAACCGGTTAAGAAAAAATTAGAAAAACCATTTGCCGTAATATTCAAGTTTTCAACTTCTAAATCTAGTATAAAATCTCCATTGGTATAAAATTCTTCTGTTTCATAATCTTCAGATAGCAGTGTTAAATTAGCATACCTTAAAACACCAATACTGGAAACTGTAAGGGATGAATTATTTCTTATTTCTTCAATATTAGGAGCGGTTACATAGACCTTTGTGATTCCATAATCACGAACAAAGTTACATCCTACATTATTTATTAAATAAAGGATACCATCGGTAGTTAAAACGTCTATTTCGTTTATAATGTTTTCTCCAGTTTCTATAACAACTTTATAATCAGCACCTTCTTTTATAAATAACTGAATTTTTTTATTTACTGAAATTTTAGAAAATGGAGCAACGTTTATTTCAGATTCTATAATAGTACCCGCCGCTTTAAAACAATTCAAAGCACTTTCGGAATTACACGAAGTGATGCCTATAATAATAATTAAATAAAAGTATTTCTTCATTGTTCTATACTAATTTACAATCTAACTCCAAGTCCAAATTCTATTGCTTCTGCCTGTGCAAAATGAGATTTTAAAGAGATTACTGCAAATAACTTATCTTTATAAAGATATCTTTTTAATCCAAAACGCAAATAAATTCGTTCTGAAAACTCATATGGATAGTAGGCATAATACCCTATTTGAGAACTAATAGCATTTCTATTAATCCGTAATTCATGTCCAATAAAAACTCCCACTCTCTTATAGTCCTCATCTCCAGATAATTCAAATTCTGGATAAGCAATTGCTCTGTATTTAATAAATTCTTCTAAATATTTTGAAATAAACACATCAGCACCTAGTTGAAGGGTATTATAATAATTTAAGCGTTTGTCTGCGAAAGCAGAAAACACATACAAAGGATAGGTATCTGATCCAATTAAATCGCTTTGATTCCAACCAAACCTATAAACAAGATTGAATTTAACTCTTTCAGAATAATTAATACCATCTTTTTCTGTATGATAGGTTGGAGTACTTTTATAATCTAATTGGTAATTAAGTCCTGCATTAAGCAATAGTGAATTGGTACTTGTATTGGGTGCTTTTACATTCCCATTTGAGTAGTGAAGAAACAAAATACCGGCTTGAAACCCCAGACCATTCCAAATATTTTCTTTGATGTAATTTATTTTTATAAATGAGGAACTCAATATTTTTGATCCATAAGCATTGTTTGAAAAATTAAAATCTCCATTATAAGGGTTCGTGTTGTAAGCAATTCCCGTTCCTAAAGATAGCTGAAGGTTTCTTTTTAAAAAATAAAAACTATAATGACCATACATACTATAATTATCACCAAGTACCGTATTTTTTAAATTCTGATAACTTAACGACAAACCCCAATCTGGATAGTTGTATTTTTTTTCCCAATCTTTTAGTCCAAATGTTTTTTTATTAAACATTAAAAACAAACCGGTAGGATGCCCTTTAATTAGATGTGAAATATCTGGATTGTGCTCATAAATATTACCATAAAAGTAACCTGCTCCAAATGAAAATATATTCTTTTTTTCATCTTGAGATAAGCCTTTAACAGCTATCATAAAAAATAGCATGTAAATTAAATATTTATTCATTTTTGTAACAATTGGCAAATATAGGTTAATCTTAAAAAAACATGAATAATTTAAATTCATTTATTACTTAGGTTTTGTATGTTGAAATTTATTGCTGTTGAGAATCTAATGAGTTCATTTAATAAATATAAAGCACTAATTCTTTCATCAATTCTATTTTCTATAATGCACGGGTTGAATCCGAATATTAGCCTATTCTCTTTATTTGATTTATTCTTAGCGGGGATTGTTCTTGACTTGTCATATATCAATACTAAAAACTTATGGTTTCCTATTGCTATGCATTTAAGCTGGAATTTATTTCAAACACTTCTGGGATTTAATGTTAGTGGTCAAGACACTTATTTAATTTAAAACAAATGAAAGTAATTTAATAAATGGGGAGCTTTTGGTTTTGAGGGTTCGTATTTATCAATAATAGCTGAAATTTTAACTATAATCGGAATATATTACAATAGAAAAAAAACTAACCACAACACCGTGTATAATTAATGGC
>CAJXVL010000140.1 GCA_913061205.1 uncultured Flavobacteriaceae bacterium
ACGAGATTCCTCTACGTCTCGTGGGCTCGGAGATGTGTATAAGAGACAGTGCTTCTGCTTTGTATAAAACATATTCTAATTCGTCTGAAGGCAAACTATTATAAAAAGTTGGTATGATTCGAATGTCTAATTTTTTAATTCCTTCTTCAAAAAGAAATTTCAATAATTCTTTAAAAGCTATGAACGTACTTTTTAATTTAGCAGAATCCTGTAAAACAAAACTACCATAGGTAAGCCCTTGATGTGAATAAACATTTTCGCCATTTTTATTTGCGGGAAAAACAGCATATAATTTTTCATCTTTATAGACCATCAACGAAAAATCTTCAAACCGATCATTATGATAATCCATAAACTCGCGTTGAAATAGAAAGGTGGCGTTTTTTGCAGTAGCGATAAAATTATCCCAATCTGCTTTTTTACTATTAGTATATTTACATACTTGGAACACAAAAATTGATTTAATTAATATTAATTATTGATGTGTAAATCTAATTATAATTTTTTTATTTTAGTAACCTACAATAAGGTTTATAAATTCATGTTTGAAAAATTATTTTTTAATTTTCAAAATATCCCTAGAGAAATTGGCTAGAACTAAACTACGGAAACATCACGAATTCATCTATTTTATGAATTGCAATACCAGCAGTAGCTTCTTTTCTTTTAGCAATATAAAGCATATTATTTAGTTTAGACCTTAGCATATTTAAAAAAATTCCTCAAAAATAATTTAAAAAAAAAACGGGATTTAATTATAACATTAAATCCCGTTGGTATCAACTAATTATTTTCTATAATTTATATCGCTTGCGATCTACTTCTTTTAGATACACTTTACGTACCCTTAAGAAATTAGGAGTAACTTCAACATATTCATCTTTTTGAATATATTCTAAAGCTTCTTCCAATGAAAACTTAATCGCAGGTACAATTTTTGCTTTATCATCAGCTCCCGATGAACGTACATTACTCATCTTTTTTGTTTTAGTGATGTTTACTGTCATATCATCTTGACGTGTATTTTCACCAATAACTTGTCCTTCATAAATATCTTCATTTGGATGCACAAAGAAACGTCCACGGTCTTGTAATTTATCTATTGAATAAGGTATTGCTTTTCCTTTTTCCATGGATACTAAAGATCCGTTTTGACGTTCTGGAATACCTCCTTTTAAGGGTTGGTATTCAAGAAAACGATGCGTCATAATTGCTTCACCTGCTGTTGCTGTAAGTAGTTGGTTACGCAGTCCGATAATCCCACGAGATGGAATTAAGAATTCACAAATCATTCTTTCTCCTTTAGCTTCCATAGAAACCATTTCTCCTTTACGAAGTGAAACCATGTTTACAGCAGTACCACTAACAGTTTCTGGTAAATCAATAGTTAATGCTTCAATTGGCTCACATTTCTTACCGTCAATTTCTTTAATAATTACTTGTGGTTGCCCAATTTGTAATTCATATCCTTCACGACGCATAGTTTCTATCAATACAGAAAGGTGCAATACACCACGACCAAAAACTAAAAACTTATCTGCACTACCTGTTGGCTCCATACGGAGGGCTAAATTCTTTTCTAATTCTTTTTCAAGTCTCTCTTTGATATGTCTTGAGGTTACATATTTTCCATCTTTACCGAAGAAAGGTGAATCGTTAATGGTAAACAACATACTCATTGTTGGCTCATCGATTGCAATAGTCTTCATTCCTTCTGGATTTTCTAGATCTGCAACAGTATCACCAATTTCAAATCCTTCCAATCCAACAAGAGCACAAATATCTCCTGCTTGTACTTGTTCTACTTTTTTACGACCTAGTCCTTCAAAAGTGTGTAGTTCTTTAATTTTTGTCTTTTTGATACTACCGTCTCTTTTAACTAAAGCCACTTGCATACCTGCCTTCAAAATACCTCTTTGCAAACGACCAATAGCAATACGACCTGTAAATGAAGAGAAATCTAATGATGTTATCAACATTTGTAAGGTTCCATCTTTAACCTCAAAAGAAGGAACGTGCTCTAATACCATATCTAATAATGGCTCTATAGAATCTGTTTCATCTTTCCAGTCATCACTCATCCAGTTGTTCTTTGCAGAACCATATACTGTAGGGAAATCTAACTGCCACTCTTCTGCACCCAATTCAAACATTAAGTCAAATACTTTTTCATGCACCTCTTCTGGTGTACAGTTTTCTTTATCTACTTTATTAATTACAACGCAGGGTTTTAAACCAAGATCTAGGGCCTTTTGCAAAACAAAACGTGTTTGTGGCATTGGTCCTTCAAAGGCATCTACAAGTAAACAAACACCATCTGCCATATTTAATACACGTTCTACCTCACCACCAAAATCGGCGTGACCTGGGGTGTCAATAATATTAATTTTCGTGTCTTTGTATACTACAGAAACATTTTTTGAAGTAATGGTGATACCGCGTTCACGCTCTAAATCATTATTATCTAGTATTAAATCACCTGTGTTTTCGTTTTCACGAAAAAGGCTACAGTGATGCATAATTTTATCTACCAAAGTTGTTTTACCGTGATCTACGTGTGCAATAATTGCGATGTTTTTGATTTTCATACTGCTATCTTTTTAAGAGGGTGCAAAAGTAGTGTTTCTGATTTAATTATAACACAATATATTGAATGATTAATTTACACTAATATTATCTTACCTTTACAACATAAAATTTTAAGAAAATGAACCTCGATTTAATTCCAAAAATAAAGCATACAAATTCTAATAATTTCTTTCTACTTGCTGGGCCTTGTGCTATTGAAGGAGAAGAAATGGCCATGTCGATTGCTGAAAAAATACTAGGCATTACAAATCGATTAGAAATTCCATTCATATTTAAAGGGAGTTTTAAAAAAGCAAATCGAAGTCGCATTGATAGTTTTACAGGAATTGGAGATAAAAAGGCATTGGAAATACTAAAAAAAGTTTCTGAAAAATTTGATATTCCAACGGTCACCGATATTCATGAGGTTAGCGACGCAGCATTAGCGGCAAAATATGTTGATGTATTGCAAATTCCGGCTTTTTTAGTACGTCAAACAGATCTAGTTGTTGCAGCTGCCAACACTGGAAAAGTTGTAAATCTTAAAAAAGGACAATTTATGAGTCCTGAAAGCATGCAGCATGCAGTAAAAAAAGTTTTAGATTGTGGCAACCAACAAGTAACCATAACCGATAGGGGAACCATGTTTGGATATCAAGATATGATTGTTGATTATCGCGGAATTCCTACCATGCAACAATATGCCCCTACTATTTTAGATATTACTCATAGTTTACAACAGCCCAATCAAACTAGCGGAGTTACTGGTGGAAGGCCAGAAATGATTGGAACTCTAGCTCGTGCCGGTGTTGCTGTTGGAGTTGATGGTTTATTTTTGGAAACTCACTTTGATCCAGCAACTGCAAAAAGCGATGGCGCCAATATGCTGGACATTCAATATTTAGAAAAATTACTTAGCGATTTAGTAGCGATTCGTAAAACAATTACATCCCTTTAACAAAGCGTCACCGCATTTTAAAAATACTTATAAATACTAGTGATTTATAAGTTAAAAAAAAGGGTTGTAAAAAAACAACCCTTAAATTCAAATAATCGCTTTAATTAACTCCCCAATTAATAAGCTTTGTAAAGATGCGATTATACAAAGTCATTATATCAAGGGTTTCTCCTATTTTTCAAAGGGGTTTCTCCTATTTCTCAAAGGGGTTTTTCCTATTTCTAAAAAGGGGTTTTTCCTTCTTTTCATAAATTATATTAATTGCAAAAACAAATAAAATACTACGTTCAAATACTTTTAATTATTAAATCCTATTTATTAAATTTAATGGCTAGATGCTTAAAAGCATATGTTGAAATTTTATAAAACATATTTCTTTAAATTTATAATAACGACATCATCACTTTAGGAAAAGCAGTTTAATCTTGGCCCTCTATATAGCCTGTTAAATAAGAAAACCTATCGGTTAAGGTTCCTCTTGAAGTAGTGATTTTTGCTCTTTCTAATATTCCATCCTTATCATTATTAAAAAAAGCTGGTATCACTTGATTGAAAAACATTCTACCAAATCCTTCACTTGCATCTTTAGGTAATTCACAAGGTAAATTATCGACCGCCATCACCGTAATTGAATTTTTAGTCTTAAAAGGAACTTCTTTTTCTGAAGCAGCCTGATATCCATAAAGGGGATCTGCAATCGTTGAAGCTCGAAGTGTAGAAGCTACTGGACCATCAATATCACAAGAAATATCACCGATTACACTAATATGGAATTCTGGCTGTTTTGCATCATCCCTAGTAAATAAATAAGGTGCATTTTCCCCATAAAAATGACCTGCTATCAACACATCGCTTACTTTAGCAAAACGCATAAAATTACTTTCATACCCAATTGGATCTTTAAAAAACTCTGTTTTATTAAATGTTCCACCGTCTATTTTTTTATTATAATCCATCACATCAATGTAACAATATACTGCCTTTTGATAGGTTTTTGTCAAGTATTCGTCAACAGTAACCTTTTCAATATTCAAATGATCAACAATTTCTTTAGCTCCTTTAGCCACTTTTCCACTACCCGTTAGCACTATTTTAATTGCAGGAAGTTTAATTTTGTTCAGTTCGACTTTCATAGCAGCAAAATCTGCTAAGGTTTCTACTTTTGCTAAAGTAAAAATACCGTCTCGCAAGCCCAAAGCCCTGAACGTGTTATAAGCTCCAACCAATCCCGCATACCGTCCAAAACCAATTAATCGAAAGCCATTTTCTTTAACGATGGTTTCGTGGTCATACAATTCAATCTTATTTTTAAGTATTGCTTGCAACAATGCTTTATTATAGGGCTGCTGTTTGATGGTATGGCTAAAGAAAAAATATTTTTTATTGGGTATTAATGCCGTAATAGGTACTTCTTTTACTCCTAATAAAACATCGCAATCTGAAACATCATCTACAACCTCAATCCCCTGGCTTGTATACTCAATATCTTTAAATACTCTTACTAAGCTACTTTCTACTTCTATTGCAGCATCTGGATAGGTTTCGAGTAATTGAGTGCATTTTTTAGGAGAAAAAACAACCCTGCGGTCTGGTGGTGATTTTCGTTCTTTTATAATTGCAAATTTTATGGCCATTTTAAATCAATTTTGAAATATAAATTTAGAAGCTCAAAGATACAAGTATTATTATATCTTTGCAGTTCATAAGCAGTTTTGATATTGCTCTTGTTCTTTGAAAACAACCTCTTCATTAAGAGGTACCTAGTAAAATAGGTAATTGGGGCCGACTGGTTTTGACAGCGGGTCTAATTGTAAAGTAAGCATGTCGAGCGCTGGGATACAGCTCGTAAATATCATATTTCACACTTTTTAAACGGCGAGAATAACTACGCCCTAGCTGCATAATCCGAATTACAGTAGGATAATGCCTCGGCCCGCAAGGCGGGCAAGCAGGAAGTCTCTCGAACGCCTTGGTTTGCGGCTTTTGATATAGAGACTTCGTAAAAGTAAACCTAGCTTGTATAGTGCTTTGATGTACTTGCGAAACTCAAATTAAAGATAAGCTTTGCGTTGGTAGTTTTCAACCGGCAATTGGACGAAAATTTAAATGAAAACTAAACATGTAGAAAGTTTTATAATTACTTGTTTGGACGGGAGTTCGAATCTCCCCGGCTCCACTTTGAAGCACAGCAAAGCTGTGGACAACATCATAAAAAGCCCTGCAAATTTATTTGTAAGGGTTTTGTTGGTTTTGGACGCCTGGACTGAAAGGACAGTTTGCTGTATTTCCTAAAAGGGAGTTAAGAGAAAAACCGAAGGTTAATCTCCCCGGCTCCACTTTGAAGCACAGCAAAGCTGTGGACAACATCATAAAAA
>CAJXVL010000141.1 GCA_913061205.1 uncultured Flavobacteriaceae bacterium
AGATTCCTCTACGTCTCGTGGGCTCGGAGATGTGTATAAGAGACAGATATATGGCCGCTTTTGGTGCTGCTAATTCAGCATTATTAATAGATGAAAATTGTGGTTGTGCACAACTAACCTTGGCATTTATTAGTAGTTCAAACTCAGAATGGGGAAGTAGAACAACAAAACTTAAAGAAATTAATGAAACTAAATTAAGTGCAGAAGAAAAAGCCTGGTATAATTATATGTTAGCCTCTTCAGAGGAACAAAAGGTTTTAGATAAAACTCTTGTAAGTCAATTTCCAAAGAGTCCGTTAATAAATTACTTAACTACTTCAATGCAGGATTTTAATTCCTTTAAAGCTTTTGCTCAAAAATTCCCTATGTACTCTTCCTCTGCCTATAACATGATATCTTATGGCTATATGAACGGAAGCTTCGGAAAAGAGGATACAGCTAAAGCTATGGAGTATGTTAAAATGTCTCAAAATATGCACGATGGCCCAAATTCATATGATTCAATGGGAGAACATTACGCTGCAATGGGAGATTATGAAAATGCAATTAATGCCCAACTTAAAGCAATCGACTTTGGAACCTTTGCGTCTCCATATGCAACTAAAGCTCAACTGTATTATGCTAAAACCGAACAAAAAAAAATCAGTGAAAAAATTATAGCAAATCAAGAAGAAATGCAAAAAGCGATTATGGGTGGAGATTATGAGTCTTACAAAAAGTTTGAACATCCAGAAATTAAAGTTTCTACAGGAGACTCTAATTTAAATCCTTTCTATATTTACACCAAAGAGGATCTCACAAAAGGCAATGGTTTAACTTGGGATTACTTCAAGCTTTCTAATATGGAAACTTACTTTTCCCCTGATATGAAAACTGCAGTAATTACATTTGTTGCAGATGGGAATTACACCATTACAGAAACCAATGAAACTGTTCCTTATGCAACAAGAGCATCAGCAACTTGGACTAATACCGATGATGGATGGAAAATATTACATACATCATATGCTCCAAGAAAAGGAAAAAATGGTCTTCCAGAATAAATTAAAACACGTATTATAAACATTCAATAACATGAAAAATATTTTATTTTTAATATTACCGCTCTTATTTCTTACAAGTTGCTCTAATTCGAACACTAAGTATGCTAAAAATTTAGCGACCGCACAGCAACTATTTAAATTGCATGGTGAAGAAAATATAGACGAACAACTAAAGCTAATTAGTAAAGACATTAAAGTTGAACTACCGTTTTATGGTTCTGATATTGTTGGATATGAAACATATACTTCTATGCTAAAAGGTTATCATGATGCTTTTGATGATATCAATTATACCGCTGAACTATGGCTTCCCGGAACGGATTCATTAGGTGTATTAAATGGTAGTGTGAGAACCTATGGAAAATGGACCGGTATTCAAGTAGCAACTGGAAAGCAATTAAACCTTAAAGGCTACTGGTATTTTGGTTTTGACGATCAAGGTTTACTTAATGCGCAAGGCGATTTTTTTGATGCTGGCGGAATGTTAAATGCAGTTTATCCTAAAAACTTAGTGTATGCTACCATGGAAGTTTTACCAGGAAAAGTAGATCAGGTCATGGCAATTCTTAATAGCGAAAATGGCCTACCAGCTACTCGTGCTTATGATGGATGTTTATCTGTAGAACTAACTTTTAATGAAGAAAACAATACAATTTACATACTGGAAAACTGGGAGTCTAATGACAAATTTAATTCTTATATTGATTGGAGGCAAAATGAAGATGCGACTATAGGAAATATAGCTCCTTATCTAAAGGGTGGTATGGATGGATTAAAAATAATTCAACCGAATTCTAATTATATGTCTTATTAGCACATTGAATAATTTAATATTTAAAAAAGCCTCTTAACAAGTAATGTGAGAGGCTTTTTTTTACTAGTTTATTTTTCTATTACTTAATACTTAACAGTTGTAATTTGCAATCTGCCATCAGGATATTTCGTTACTTCTCCCTCCGCATTAAATGAAATGGTAGTTGTAACTGATATAGGAATGCCGCTCATATTAAGAGCTTTCCCTTTAATAACTACATTCATACCTCCACCCCCATCATTAGGATTAAAATAAATAGGCACTTCGACTCCACTTATAAACTCGTAACTAAATGTGTTATCAACATCATAATCAGCATATTTAACGGCTAGATTAGCTATTTTATTTAGCCTAGTTTCATCTGGTATTGGTAATTTCCTATCTTCATATGGCGCTGAAAGGCTAAACTTTAATTCAACTTCTTTTCCCTCATTATTTTTATTTTTAACATATATTATTTTTTTTGAAGAGTCTGATAACGCTGATTCTCTTGTGTTTGGTTCCGTTACCATCTTCTCTTTAACTTTTTCATTACAAGAGGTAAATGCTAATCCTAAGACCAATACTATTATTATTTTTTTCATTTTGATTGTTTTAAATTTTTAATAAATATATTAAATATTTCACTAATCTTTTTAAAAAGCATGGAGAGCTAAATTAATTATAGAGGAAATGTTTATTATATTTACATCATAATTATATGATCAAACAAAAAAAATCGATATGGAAATGATATTTTTAAGCTTAGTATTAGCGTTTATGGGTTTTTCCTTCGGTTATAGTTTTGGAAGGCAAAGAATACAAGAAAAATTGAGAAAAGCTTTCCGTATTGAAAAAGATATAAGTACTGAGGAGTTTGAGGAAATTTGTGAAAAACACAATATCTAACCTTAAGTATCAATAACCATACAAAAAAAGAGTCGCCATTTCTGACGATGACTTATTAGATAAGTCTGTTGAAATATCGAATATTAGTTTTACTCCTTAATCCATTTAAAAAATTATCAACTCTTTGCTTTTAGAATAAAGCAATTCTATTAATTTAGGGTGGTTTTTTAATTCAAATAATAGTTCAGAAGAATTGGCACAACGACTATTAAAAAAACTGCTAAAAGTAATTTTTTCATAATATTGCTTGTTAATTTTACTCAAACTTATAACAAATAATTCTTGTTGACAATTACTATTCGTTTTAAAAAAATTAGCAAAAAACACCTACAAACGTGAATATTATTATTTTGAAATGATAAAAATTGAATTAGTTTTGATTGGAACAAAATTATATTTTAAATGAGTATAAAACCTACACTAAAAAAATCAAAAATTGTATTGATTTTTTTTATCCTATTAATCAGTGCTTCCCCTGTGGCCTCACAAATAAAAAAGAACTCTTTAAAAAACATCTGGACCAATGTTAACAATTCAGATTCATTACGATTTGAAGCTATTGAAAATTATTATTATGGAAATACCTATGCCAAGCCAGATTCTGTTATTCCAGTCACTAAATACCATTACCAGTTAGCTAAAGAAAAAGGAGTAGTTAAAGAGATGGCAAGTGCCCTAAATGAAAGGTCCTACGCCTACTATATAAAGGGGGAGTTAAATAGTTCTACAGAAATATTACAACAGTCAATTAGTTTGTTTGAAAAGATCAACGAACCAAAAAATCTTGTGGTTATACAATCAAATCTTGGCAGTATTTATTTTGAACAGAAGCAATATTTAAAGGCATTTAATTCTTTTAATGCCTCTTTAAAAATAATAAGAGATCAAAAATTAAAAACATCTGAGGCTCGTATACTTATTAAAATTGGAGAACTCTACCTCCGTTTGGATGAGTTAGACTTAGCCATGGAGTATTTTGATGAATCACTTACCATTTGCGTAGCTAATAAAATTTCCAAAAACAATCAAATCGGAACTCTATTTTTAAAAAAAGCAGAAATATATTTTAAAAAAGAGCAATACCAACAGGCTATCCAATATTTAGATCAGGCAATCAAGGAATTTATAAACACAAACAATAACTATTCATTATCGGAATGTTATTTACTGCTTGCTAAAGTAAATAGCAAGTTACTTAATAAAGAACGTGCATTGGACTATTTAGAAACTTCTTTAGCCATTTATTATGAAATAGATAATCATTCAAAAATTACTGAGGCGCTGATATTAAAATCATATTTACTACTAGAATTAGAACCTCTAGTGGCAAAAAATCAGGCTGAAGAGATTCTAACACGAATCAAACCAGAGACTAGCAATGAAATCAAGGCAGACTTATATAAATTGTTATACCTATGCTATAAAAATAATAGACAACCAGATAAAGCATTAATTATGGTTGAGCAACATACTATTTTTAAGGATAGTGTTCAATCAGAAAAAAATAAAACCCTAATTGTCAAAGAGACTATTAAAAAAGATTATGAAGATAAATTACAACAAAACAAAGCTCAAAATGATAAAGAAAAGGCTATTGTTAAGGTTACCTATGAGTATAAAATTTATTTTATCATAGCATTTACGATATTTCTAATTATTCTATTTGGATTTATTATTAGGGTAAAATATCTTAATAATAGAAAAAAATTAGATTCTTTATTAGCAGAAATTAACACGCTAAAAAGAAAAGAAAAATTAAATCTATTGGTTGATTCAAGTAATTTTGAATTAAATCAAAATAAAATCGAAGCTTCTATTAACAGAAAACTCAATAAAACAGATTGGAGTGTATTAAACGTTCTTTTAGATAATCCAGAAGTAAGCAACAAAGAAATATCTGAAAAAGTATTCTTAAGCATTGACGGTATTGGCTCTTCACTAAGAAGAATGTATTCGTTTTTTAAGCTTAAAGAAACTAAATACAAAAAAGTATTACTCATAAAAAAAGCAATTGAAATTTCAAATAATAACGTATAATTTTTCAAGAAAGCCTTGAAGTCATTATATTCACACCTAAACGTGAATATTTTTAGATATAATTATTGCAAATTTGTAAAAAGTAAAAAACTATGAAAAATATTTTTCTTACCCTACTTATTATTGCAGGAGTTACACAAGTAACCCTCTCACAAACAGAAATACCATGCGAACAAAAAACGTGGGTAGTTAATGTTGGTTCTATACCCGATCACATTGACATTTACCACTCTGGACACTACCTAACAAATCCTAGAGAAGAAAATGTGATTACTTGGACCGTTACAGATAACCAGGGTGCTATTATTGCTCAAGAAACCCTAATTGATGAGGACCGCTTCGATTTTTACCACGATATCCCTACTACAGATACTATGAATATTTCTGCATTACTCATTAATGAGGTTGCTGGAGTTGCATGCTTTGTTGAAGATGTGTTATTCTGGGAAGAGACAGAGGTAATACCAGGTGTTTTTACATATAGTTGGGAGTTTCTTAATGGGAATGTCCCAATCTTAGGTGCTAATGATTTAATTGCACCCACTTTAAGCTTTTATCCAAATCCATCTAATGAACTGATCAACATAAGCTTTGATCAGGATCAACTTTCAAAGTTAGAATTGTACGATATAACTGGAAAACTTTTATTTAAAAAAGAATTAAATACCAATACCTATGCATTAAATATTGCCAATTATCCATCAGGGACTTATTTAGTGAAGGTTTATAATCAAAATAATGCTTCGTTAAACAAAAAGATCATCAAAAAATAACAGAACTAATATATAAACAAAAAAAACAACGACTAAGTCGCTGTTTTTTTTTGAAATAATAAATATAACTACAGAAATTATTTCTGGAGGAGTTTACTTTAATAACTAATTGAAAGATAAGTTGAAAATAAAATAGTTTCAGTATTTGGAGGTAATGCAAAAGCAGATTCTGGGGGAGAAACTGTGGATGCAAATCCTTCATATTTTGAGTGGACTTACACTAATACCAAAGGAGTTTTATAGTTTGTTTTAATTAACCTTTT
>CAJXVL010000142.1 GCA_913061205.1 uncultured Flavobacteriaceae bacterium
CGTTTGCGCCGATGGTACTACTACTGTGGAAGAGTAGGTCGCCGCCTTCCTTAAGACCCAATCATTTATTTGATTGGGTCTTTTTTTTGTCTTAAAATAAGTGCCTTATTAATCTATAACATAGCAGTTTAATAAAACTATATTGCGATAGTACTAGTGATGATTTAAAAGGGAAGCTAAGAGATTTAATGAAGAGAATATTCTAAAATATGGAATCTAAAATGGCCCTTAATGCTCTGAAAAATAAGAAGATAGCTAAAATACCTATTGCTATTCCTATTATTAAAAAAATATAAAAAGTGAAATTATCTTTATTGAGAAATGATAAGGTTAATATATAAGGGCTTAAAAAAAGTAAAGGAAGTGTAAAAGCTAAATATTTAACTCCTTTTGCAAGCTTCTTAGTATCTGTATGTTTTTGACTCATTTTGATTTTGAATTAATTGCTGCTCTTACGTTTTTATACTTCATTAATAATTTATGAGCTTCAGTTTCTGATATGTTCAGTTTAGACCTTATCATTTTAATACCTCTATCTACTAATTTGTCATTGCTCAGTTTCATATCCACCATTTTGTTTCCTTTAACTTTCCCCAATTGAATCATTGTTGTAGTAGATATCATATTCAATACAAGTTTTTGTGCGGTACCGGCTTTCATTCTTGAACTTCCGGTTAAAAATTCTGGGCCTACTTTCACAACAATAGGATATCTAGCAGTAATTGCTAATGGACTTCCTAAATTACAAGTAATGCAACCAGTTTCAATTTTGTTTTTATTACATTCCTGTAAGGCTCCAATCACATAAGGTGTTGTTCCAGAAGCTGCAATTCCAATAACAAAATCATTTGATGATATATTAAGTTGTTTTAAATCTAACCATCCCTGATCTATAGAATCTTCAGCATTTTCAACTGCAATTCTAATTGCTTTATCTCCTCCAGCAATTAATCCAATTACTAATTCGTGAGGAACACCAAATGTAGGAGGGCATTCACTTGCATCTAAAATCCCTAAACGCCCACTTGTACCTGCCCCTATATAAAATAAACGTCCACCACTTTTTAATTTAATAACTATTCTTTTAATTAAAGTTTCAATTTCGGGTATAGCTTTTTCTACTGCCAATGGAATTGTCTTGTCTTCGGAATTAATATTTTCAACTATTTCTGAAATTGACATTTTCTCCAAGTGATTGTAATTGGAATCTTCTTCTGTTGTTTTTATAAAACTCATATCACAAATTTACAATAGTTTTATATAGCAAAAAAGCTATCAGAAACTGATAGCTTTTTTTAATATTTATTAAATTCTAATTAGCCAAGAATTGTATTTAAAGTTTTACTTGGTCTCATTAGTTGTGAAATTAAATTAGTATCAGCAAAATAATAACCTTTAATATCAGTTTGTTCTCCTTCAACCTCTAGAAGTTCTTTTAATATTTTGTCTTCATTGTTATTTAATCTTTTCGATATAAGAGAGAATTTATTTTTAAGCTCAACGTCTTTATTTTGATTAGCTAATGCTTCTGCCCAGTACATCGCTAAATAAAAATGACTACCTCTATTATCAAGTTCATTTACGTTACGTGATGGTCCCTTTTTGTTAAGTAATAATTTTTCCGTTGCATCATCTAACGTTTCAGAGAGCAAAATTGCTTTTTTATTATTAGTTGTAGTGCCTAAGTGCTCTAATGAAACTGCCAAAGCTAAAAACTCACCTAAAGAATCCCAACGTAAATGACCTTCTTTTAAAAATTGTTGAACATGTTTTGGAGCCGATCCTCCAGCTCCTGTCTCAAATAATCCTCCACCATTCATTAAAGGAACTATAGAAAGCATTTTTGCACTTGTGCCTAATTCTAATATTGGAAATAAGTCGGTTAAATAATCTCTTAATACATTTCCTGTAACAGAAATAGTATCCTTCCCATTCTTAATTCGACTTAAAGTAAAATCTGTTGCTTCCTCAGGAGAAAGTATTTGTATGTTTAATCCTTCGGTATTATAAGTAGGTAAGTATTTGTTTACTTTCTTAATTAATTCAATATCATGTGCTCTTCTTTTATCCAACCAGAAAACAGAGGGAGTTCCTGTCGTCTTAGTCCTGTTTACTGCTAATTTAATCCAATCTTGAATAGGTAAATCTTTAACTTGACACATTCTCCAAATATCGCCTTGTTCTACAGAATGTTCTATTAAAACAGTATGGTTAGAATCAATAATTTGAACCGTACCATTTTCTGAAATTTCAAAAGTTTTATCATGTGATCCATATTCTTCAGCTTTTTGAGCCATAAGACCTACATTCGGTACAGTTCCCATTGTGGTAGGGTCGAAAGCTCCATGTTTCTTGCAAAAATTAATGGTAGCTCTATAAACACCTGCATAACTACTGTCTGGGATTATTGCTTTGGTATCTTTTAAATTTCCATTAGCATCCCACATTTTTCCTGAAGTACGAATCATTGCGGGCATTGATGCATCAATAATAATGTCACTTGGAACGTGAAGATTGGTAATTCCTTTGTCTGAATTAACCATCGCAACTTCTGGTCCATTATTGAATATAGTTTCAATGTCAGCGACTATCTCTTCTTTTTTAGAACTAGGAAGTTTATCTAAATTAGTTATTAAATCTCCAAAACCATTATTAACATCAACACCAATTTCTTTAAATATTTTTCCATGTTTATTAAATAAATCACTAAAGAAAACACGTACTACATGTCCAAAAATAATTGGATCACTTACTTTCATCATCGTTGCTTTCATATGTAACGAAAACAAAAGATCTTGATCTTTGGAGTCTTTAATTTGTTCTTTTAAAAAGGAAAGCAGTTCTTTTTTACTTAATACTGAAGCATCTATTATTTCACCTTCTAATAAATGTAAACAATCTTTTAAAGTCGATTTTATCCCATTTACATCTGTATGAATAATAGAAACGGTATTATTTTTATCTAAGGTTAATGATTTTTCATTATGTTTAAAATCACCTTGAGTCATTGTTGCTACGTGAGTTTTTGAATCTTTACTCCAAACACCCATAGCATGAGGATTGTTTTTCGCATAGTTTTTAACAGCTTTTGGAGCCCTACGGTCACTGTTTCCTTCTCTTAATACTGGATTAACAGCAGATCCTTTAATTTTATTATATTTAGCTTGGACCTCTATTTCTTTGTCATTATTAGGATTACTCGGATAATTTGGTATGTCAAATCCTTTTGATTTTAATTCTTTTATGGCTGCCATTAATTGTGGAACAGAGGCGCTAATATTAGGTAATTTGATGATGTTTGCTTCAGGTTTTTGTGCTAAATCACCTAAATATTTTAAGTCATCTTCTATTCGTTGATCTTCATTTAGATATTCAGGAAATACAGATAAAATTCTACCTGCTAGTGAAATATCTTTTGTTTCAATATTGATATTTGATGAAGCTGTAAATGCTTTTACTATTGGAAGAAAAGAATAAGTTGCTAATGCAGGTGCTTCATCTGTTTTAGTATAAATTATAGTTGCCATTTTTGACATAAGAAGTAGAGTTTTATTCTGCAAATAAAACGAAAAGAGTCCGTTTTTTCCTCCTGCAAAGATACAAATTTGAATAGGCTTAAAAAAGTGGAAAGCTTCTATAATTTACTAGAATTATTTAAAACAAGAAAAGCCATACCATTGTATTTCTACTTTGATATGGCTTCTTGTGAAACAGATTGTTACCGACTAATCTTTACGATTTAAAGCAAGCTTATTATAGCCCTGCAGTCGTAAAATGTTTCAAATAAGTCTCCTAATCGATAATTTCTCGGCCTAAGCTAGATAATATCATAAAATTCGACTCCTTTTTTAATCAATACATTTACTTTCTATTAAGATTGCCAATGTACTAAGCTTATAAAAATTTCTTGTGTCCATAACTTCTGGTTATCTAATTACTTGCATGAATTAGCCGAAGCTAATTTTTTAAGTTTTATCCTCTAGGTAAACCTTTGGATTTATAGCAGACCATTTAGTATTTCGTTTCTTGATTAGGGTTCTTTTGAAATGTATCAAAAGTCTAAATCTGTTTAAGTCAAGCTTAAACCGAAATTAATAACTCAAAAATTTAAGATGTCTCTTAAATTTAAGAGGCTAATATTTATTCGATTTCTCGAATAAAATTAGAAAGTCACTTCAATTAAATTTAAAACTCATATTACCTCACGATGAAATAGTTTTAATTTATTTGGATTAAAAAAATGTTTAAAGAACGTTACTTTAATAAAACGATTGTTATTGTTACTTCGTTTTGTTATATCAAATATAAAACAGAAATCAATAAAAACAACTGCCGTAACCATTTAGATATTAACTTGATACGAACCAAGGTTATTAACTTTTGTTAATAAAAAAAGCGACTCGGTAGGAGTCGCTTTTCATTATTATAAATGTATGTATTACATTCTTTTTTCTTTAATTCTTGCTTTTTTACCAGTAAGACCTCTAAAGTAATAAATACGTTTTCTACGAACATCACCTTTTTTATTGATTTCAATTTTTTGTAAAGCTGGTAAATTGATAGGGAATATACGTTCAACTCCAATTGTACCCGACATTTTCCTGATCGTAAATGTTTGTGATGTACCTGTTCCCTTAACCTGAATTACTACTCCTCTAAAGAACTGAGTTCTTGTTTTTTCCCCTTCACGGATTTCATAATACACAGTAATGGTATCACCTGCTCCAAATGTTGGGAATTCTTTTTTTGCTATAAATTCGTCTTGAACAAATTTTACTAACTCTTCCATTTTAATTTTTATTAAAGTAACATTTAAAACAACATTCACGATTTTCGCCAGAGGTTGGAATAAATTTGAGACTATATTAATATATATAGACGGCTGCAAAAATAATCAATTTTATTTAACTAGCAATGATTAAAGTATTTTATGTACAGCTTCTAATAGATAGCTAATCAGTATATTAAATGTTTGGGAATATTTTACTAAATTTTTTTGGAAGTGGAATGGCTATTTCAACTTCATTATTTGTAAAAGGGTGAATAAAACTGATATTTGAAGACTGTAAATAAAGTCCATTACCCATACTAATTAGACCTTCTTTTCCGTATTTTAAATCACCTAGAATTGGATTTCCAATCGTTGACATATGAATTCTTAACTGGTGAGTCCTTCCTGTGTATGGAATTAGTTCAACTAAATTTAAAAAACCATATTTTCTAGAAGGGATACTCATTATATTTTTAAATTCAGATTTAGATGGTTTTTTATTTATAGGGCATTCAATAATTCCATATTCTTTTTGACTACCTATAGTGATTGCTTTATATTTTTTTTTAATTTTTTGTTCTTCAAACATTTTATTTAAAAAAATAACAGCTTGACTTGTTTTTCCTATTAATATAGCGCCACTTGTAGGATAATCTAATCGATGAATTGGCTCCGGATAAAATAAAGCATCTTTCTGTTTGCTTTTTGTTAAACTAGTAGCTAATGCATTTTCTAAAGTATATTTTTTATTTCCACTAACTAGTATACCAGCAGGCTTATTAATTATTGCCAAATAATCATCTTCATAAATAATTGGTAATAAAATTGTGATAGACGGTTTTTTTTTAGGACTTTTTGGTTGGTATAATTCTAATAATTCACCACCATTAATATAATCTGCAGTATAACCTATTTCACCATTAATAGTAACAAAGCCTT
>CAJXVL010000143.1 GCA_913061205.1 uncultured Flavobacteriaceae bacterium
CACCATAGTTTCCAATTCTTTATTGGATAAAACGTAATCTGGAACATAGCCTCCTACAGCTGTTATTGCTGCTGTGATTTTACTCATAGATTTGGATTAATTTCAAAAAAAAGGTCAAATTCCTCTAAATCGAACGAAAATTACTAAAAATTAGTCGAAAACAGGTAAAAAAATAAAATAAATAATAAAACAAAAAACGCTCACATTTTTGTGAACGTTAATGTATTTATATTTTCTTATTACTAAGCTACTTCTTCTACTGCGTCAATAACTATTTGACCACGGTAGTATAATTTACCTTCGTGCCAGTGAGCTCTATGGTATAAATGAGACTCTCCAGTTGTTGGATCTGTACCTATTTGAGGCGTAGTTGCTTTGTAATGTGTTCTTCTTTTATCTCTTCTAGTTCTTGAGATTTTTCTTTTTGGATGTGCCATTACTTAATATTATTTGTCTGTTAATAATTTTTTTAATTCGTCCCACCTTGGGTCTGTTTTTTCATCTTCATTAATGGGATTTTCATCTTCATTACTAAGCCCTAATTCTTCTAGTTTATTAAGTATGTCAGAATGCAGTGTTCCATCTTCAATCCCTGGATGAATCCTTTTTGTTGGAACAGCCAACACAATCGATTCATAAACATATTGCTGAATACCAAATTCATAACTCCCATGAGGTATTAAAATTAATTCCTCATTTTCATCGTTAAACTCATCGCCAAATTGGACAATAAAATCAAACGAACCTGAAACATCTTGATTATAAGGTTCGTTTGTAATGTCACAGTTTATATTTACAAAGCCTTTAAAAGCTAAGGTAAACTCTAACATGGTGTTTTTTTTAACCAGCAGTACATCTAGATTAATAGCTACACTATTAAAATCTTCATACTCAAAATACTCAAAGAACGATTCACCTATTTTAAAGTCAAACCGGTGTTCTCCTAATTTTAATCCCACAAATGGGATGATAAATTCTTTCAATTCCTTCATAATCACTCACCTGTTAAACACGGTATCCTTACAAATAAGGCGGCTGCAAAGATAAAAAAATATTTAAACAGAATAGATGTTTTTGTAATTCTTTTTCTTATTTAATTTTTTATTCATTTAATTAATTAATTATAAAAACTTTAAAAAGAGACATTAAAGGATTCGAAGGGGTTATATACAGCAATAAGAACTGTGAATATTACCAAAATAAACGAACAAAATGTTAAAAAAACACTGCCAAATAAAAGCTGTGACCCAGTATTTACAGCACTCATAAATCCTCATAGAGGAGATTTAATTTAATAAAAGCTATTTCCTTTTGTTGTGAAATTCTTTTTTTTGTACAACTATTTCTAATGGATTTTTTGTGAGATTCTTGTATTCTTCCCTCTTTTTAAAAATTTCTATTGCGGTATAAAGAGCTTCTTTAAACGAATCGTTATTAGCTATATTATTTCCTGCAACATCAAACGCAGTTCCGTGATCTGGAGAAGTTCGAATTTTATTTAATCCTGCAGTATAATTTACACCTTTACCAAAAGAAAGTGTTTTAAAAGGGATTAACCCTTGGTCATGATAAGAGGCAATAATTGCATCAAACTTTTCATAATTTCCTGAACCAAAAAAGCTATCTGCCGCATAGGGCCCATAAACTAATGTTCCATTTTTATAGATTTCATCTAAAGCAGGCCTAAGTACAGTATCGTCTTCATTCCCAATAACACCATGATCCCCATTGTGTGGATTAATGCCTAATACTGCAATTTTTGGCTTTCGAATTCCGAAATCTTGTATTAATGTGTCTTTAATTGTTTTTATTTTTCTTTCAACAAGTTCTTTTGTAATGCTTTGTGAAACATCTTTTACAGCAACATGATCTGTTAATAAGCCTACTCTTAACGAATCTCTTATCATCAACATTAAACTTTCTCCTTCCAATTCTTTATTTAAGAAATCAGTATGCCCAGGATAATTAAAATCTTTAGATTGAATACTTGATTTATTTATTGGAGCGGTAACTAATACATTAATCTTGTTATTCTTGAGAGCAGCTACAGCAGATTTAAGAGATTTGATGGCGTAAGCTCCCGTATTTAAATCTTCTTTACCAAAATTTATATCGACAGGTTCATCCCAAACATTGAAAACGTTAATTTTATGGTGATCAATATTTTCAATTTTATCTATTCCGTGAAGATTACATTCAATTTCATATGCCTTTTTAAAATAGGTCATAATTTTAAAGGAGGCAAAGATTACTGGAGTAAAAAAGTCCAATATTCTAGGGTCCTGTAAGGTCTTTAAAACCACTTCACTACCAATTCCGTTTAAGTCGCCTATTGATATACCTACGACTATTTTATTTTGCTTATTCATTCGAGTTAGATCGCTTAATTTATCATTACTTTTGTTGTACAAATGTAACTAAATGGAATTATGTTTACAGGAATAATTGAATCAATGGGAGAAATAATTTCTCTTACAAGTGAAGGAAGTAATGTTCATATTGAAGTAAAAAGTACAATTACTCATGAATTAAAAATAGATCAAAGTTTAGCTCATAATGGAGTTTGCCTTACTGTGGTTGAAATTAATGGTGATAACTATATCGTAACTGCTATTAAAGAAACTTTGGACAAATCAAATATAGGAGATCTTAAGGTTAGCAATTTAGTTAATTTAGAAAGATCCATGAAGCTTCAGGAACGGTTGGATGGCCATATTGTTCAAGGTCATGTTGATCAAACTGCAATATGTACAAATATTGTCAAAGAAAAAGGAAGTGCTTACTATACGTTTCAATATGAAGATACTTACAACAATGTAACGATAGAAAAAGGTTCTGTAACCATAAATGGAGTTAGCTTAACCGTTGTAAATTCAAAAGAAAACGAATTTAGTGTTGCTATTATTCCTTATACAGTGGCACATACCAATTTTAAAGAGTTTAAAACGGGAACTAAAGTTAATTTAGAGTTTGATGTTGTAGGAAAATACATAAAAAGACTTATGCAGGGTTATTAATTTTAGATTTATACCTCACATAAGGTCCTAAAACCAATCCTAAAACAATCGATATAGTGCTATTATCATCTAAAGGTGGTTGAGGTAGACTACTTAGATAAAGTATATCTGTTCAACCTAAATATTTGACTATGCGTTTATCCAATTAAAGGAATACTATTTACAAAAAACAGCACTAAGATTAATAGTTTGATGGATTAAAATATTAAGCATACATTAAACGCTATATCTCTGACTAACAGTACTATTATAAATTTCCTAGTTTAAATAACAAACATTATAGCCTCTAAAAAAATTGACAAATCACATATTATGACTAAACGTATGAAGATGAACCCTTCGAATATTTAGTTTTTTACTTAAGAGCTTCATTTTCTAACAAAAAAACAATTCAACTTGTTGCAAAGAGTTTTATATGTTAATGCTATTAAAATTGGGTGTTAATTATTTTTGTTCGATAATCAAATATCGTTTGTAGTTGCTTTTTTATAAGTAAATTATGACCCCATCTTCCAATTAAACCAAAAGGTAATTTATAGCTTACCTTGTCAATTATCTTACAATTATTATCATCTATTTTTTCAAATATATGTTCATGATGCCACATTTTATATGGACCAAACCTTTGTTCGTCTACAAAATATTTTTCAAAATCGACACAAGTAATTTCCGAGACCCAATTAATTCGAATGCCTTTAATTACGCTTACTTTATAACTTATGATTTGACCAGTATATACTGGTTTTGGTTTCCCAGATGTAATTAAGAAATCCATTTCTGGTGGGGTTATTTTAGCTAAATTTCCTGGTGAACTAAAAAATACCCACGCTTTTGAAACAGATATTGGCATTTCGACAACAGATTCTAAAGTGTATATATTTGAGTGACTTTTAAAAGATAATGCCATAGTAGCTATTTATTATTTATTTGCTTATTCTTAAAAAAACTGTTCCCAATATTTAATAATATCAAGAACAAAAATTGAATACAATAATGGAACTAAAACAGATCCTAAAAGAAGGTATAGGCAGAGTCCTGTCATAGTTTTTTAATGGGTTTTTTAAAATATTTTTTAGGGACATTAAGCATCCCAAAACATTCTCCATCTTCTTTATTTAAATGCTTGTGATGTATTTTATGAGCTTTACGAAGTCCCAATAAGTATTTGTTTTTTGTGTGTTTAAACCATTTAAACCGTTGATGAATCAATACATCATGAACTATAAAATAAGTAATACCATAAGATAAAATTCCTATGGCTATAAAAAATTTATAGTTTAATTCTGGATGGATTCCGAAATAAAATAAAGTGATGCTTGGAATGGCTCCTATAACAAAAAAAGCATCATTTTTCTCAAAGGTATTTTGGTACCTAGGTTGGTGGTGGTCTTCATGCAAAACCCATAGAAAGCCATGCATTATATATTTATGAACGAACCAGGTAATGCCTTCCATAATTCCATAGGTAACAATGGAGGTTAGTATATAAAATAAGATTATCATTTTCTAAAATTTTAAAATATTCTATTTTAAACAATTTTTAGTTTAAAATTAAAATAGGACACTATTAATAAATACATTTTTTTTGGATTTGAAACTCGTATTCTTTTTTCCTTTAATATAGCTGAAGGTGTCTTCTCTATTTTAGATAAAAGATTAAAGTAATATTTATACGCGACATAAACTGCTAATTTTGCTTCTTTGGGAAGCTTAACGATTCCCGTATAAGCTTCTTCAAAATCTTTTTTAATTTCGGTTAACACCTTTTTTTTATCTGTTTCGGATAGTTTATTTGGATTAATATTGGGGAAATAAGACCTATTTAAATTTTCAAAATCTTCATTAAGATCTCTTAAAAAATTTACTTTTTGAAATGCAGAACCGAGTTTCATGGCTGGTTCTTTCAAATTAAGGTACTTTTCCTGATCTCCTTTAACAAATACTTTTAAACACATTAAGCCTACAACATCAGCAGAACCATAAATATATTCATCAATTTCTTCTTGATTTTCATATACTTGTTTGTTTAAATCTGCTCTCATACTTTTAAGAAAAGATTCAACCAATTTTGCCTCAATATTATATTCTTTTACTGTTTTTTGAAATGCATTTATAACAGGATTTGTGCTAATTCCTGTTTCAATAGCATATTGATACTCTTCTTCAAATCGATTCAACAACTCTTCTTTAGGATATCCTTCAAAACTATCAACTATTTCGTCAGCTACTCTTACAAATCCATAAATATTATAAATAGCTTGACGAATATCTGGAGCTAATAGGCGAACCGCAATTGAAAACGAAGTGCTGTATTTCTTGGTAATTAATGTAGCGCTTTCATTAGAAATACTATCGAAAAGTTCTTTCATTATTTTAACTGTTTTAATATTAATTCTGATACAAGTTTCCCGGAAACTATTGCTGGAGGAACTCCCGGACCAGGAACAGTTAACTGCCCCGTAAAATACAAATTTTTAACTAATTTACTTTTTAATTTTGGTCTAAGAAATGATGTTTGCATAAGTGTATTAGCTAATCCATAAGCATTTCCTTTATATGAATTATAATCTTTGATAAAATCACTTACACAAAAAGATTTTTTATATATAATATTTTTTTTGATTTCTTGTTCTGTAATTAATTCTAGTCCTGTCTCTTATACACATCTGACGCTGCCGACGACTCCTTA
>CAJXVL010000144.1 GCA_913061205.1 uncultured Flavobacteriaceae bacterium
GGAGCGGTAGCAAATACTCCACTAGAGCCATATGCTATTTGTGATTACTACAATGAGAATGATGGTATTGCAGAGTTTGATTTGTTAAACCCAGACCTATTAGATGAGATTTTAGGGACACAAGATCCTTTGGTGTATCAGTTAGATTTTTATGGAACATTAGAGAATGCCACCTTAGAGGTTTCTCCATTACCAATTAGCTATGTCAATGTTATTAATCCACAGATTATTTATGCAAGGGTTACTAATATAGGTACAGAATGTTATGATATTACAGAGGTAATTTTAAAGGTAGAATTAATTCCGGAGGTTGCATTGGATGATTTTTATAGGTTATGTGTTGATTCATTGGGCAATCCGATACCTGCAGAGGATGGAGTTTCATCTCCACCAGTTATAGATACTGGCTTGGATCCAAGTATATATCTTTTTGAATGGCAATTAAACTCAGAGGTATTATTGGGTGAAATTGGAGCATCCATTACAGTATTAGCAGAAGGGGAGTATAGGGTAACAGTAACAGAAATACTAACAGGTTGTGAGTCTAGTACGACCACCACTGTAATTACATCCTCACCACCAGTAACCTATAGTGCAGAAGTAACCGATGCATTTGCCTCAGCGCATGCCATTACCGCTACTGCAGAAGGTATTGGTGAATATGTATTCCAATTGGATGACAATCCATTCCAAGAAAGCGGATTGTTTTTAGATGTGGAACCAGGAAATCATCTTATAACCATAAAAGATATCAATGGTTGTGGAAGTGTAACAATTAGTGTTGGAGTGATTGATTATCCTCAGTTTATGACACCTAATCAGGATGGTTATCACGATACCTGGAATATTATTGGTATTGCTAATGGTGACCCTACGGCAAAAATTTATATATTTGATCGATATGGTAAACTCCTAAAACAATTAAGTACTCTTTCTGAAGGGTGGGATGGTTCTTATAACGGAAGCCCAATGCCTTCAAGTGATTATTGGTTTAGAGTAGAGTATACCGAAAATGATACTAAAAAAGAATTTACAGGGCATTTTACCCTTAAAAGATAGAAAACACTAACAATGAGTATAAAAAAGACCTACTTACTATTATTTATTCTGTTATCACAGATGGCATATTCACAAGATGGCATTCCTGTATATTCAGATTACTTTACAGACAATCTATATTTATTACATCCTTCAATGGCGGGTGCAGCTTCATATAACCAAATAAGATTGACAGCAAGAAATCAATGGGTCGATCAAAACGAATCGCCTAACCTACAAACACTAGCTTTTAATGCTAGAGTAGGGGAAAGATCGGGTATAGGAGCCATATTTTTTAATGATAGAAACGGATACCATTCTCAAACTGGAGGATATGTTACATATGCCCATCATATTATGTTTTCTAGAAATGACTATGTAGATTTAAATCAATTATCTTTTGGGCTTAGCTTTGGACTAATTCAATCAAGATTAGATGAAACACAATTTGATCCTACAGATTTTGATCCTATTATTGCAGGTATCATTCAAAGTACTTCTTATTTTAATGTAGATGCAGGAATGTCCTATAATTTCTTAAATTTTTCCGGAAATTTTACAATTAAAAATTTAATTTTTCAAAACAGGAGTATTTACTCATCAGATTATGAATCTGCGAATCAACGTAAATATATAATTTCCGCAGCTTATGCAATAGGGGACTTTGGTGCAACCTGGATTTACGAACCCTCTTTTATGTTTCAAGTTCAAGAGAGAACTGGAGAACAATCAATTGATATAAACGGTAAGGTATACAGGGCTATGGAATTTGGACAATTATGGGGAGGAATATCCTATAGAAATAGTTTTGATGGAGCGGAATATTTAAATGGAAGGGACGTAGCTAATCAAAAATTACAATATTTAACGCCAGTAATTGGAATCAATGTTAATAAATTTGTGTTTGCTTATACCTATACACAACAAATGGGTAACGTGAAATTTGACAGTGGGGGTTTTCATCAAATAACACTAGGGCTTAATTTTTTAGGAGGTCGAGCAGAACCTTATGATTGTAACTGTCCAGCAATTAATTAATAAAAATACAACCTAAACTTTAAAAGGATTTTATTGTTATTGATACCTTATTTAAATTTTCATTCAAAAGAAACTCCAATGTACTAGTATCTGTATTGGTATAAAAATTAAGCTTAGGTTCTTGATACGTTTTACTTAATAAATTGTTATGTATCAATACATTTTTAGTTTGATTAGCTACTGCGATGCCTGAATCAATTATTGTTACTTGATTTGGTAATATTTTTTGTATTTGAGGAATTAAATAAGGATAATGACTACATCCCAAAACCAGGTAATCAATGTCTTTTTTAAGCATGGGTTGCAAGTATTTATTTAATAGAATAGTTATTTCTGAATCATCTATTTTACCCATTTCAATCAAAGGAACCAAACCTTCACCTATAACTTCTGTTACTCTTATATGATCTTTATATTCATCTAAAGATTCAGAAAAAAGTATGCTATTTAAAGTTCCTTGGGTTGCTAAAATTCCAATACTTTTTGAAGAAGATTTTAATGCAGCAGGTTTAATTGCTGGTTCTATTCCAATAAAGGGTATATCGAATTTTTCACGTAAAATTTCTATTGCATTTGTTGTTGCAGTATTACAAGCTACAACAATTATTTTACTTCCCATTTTTAATAATAATTCGGTATTTTTAATACTTAATGAAATAATTTCATCAACACTTTTGTAACCGTAAGGAGCGTTGATACTATCTGCTAAATAGATCGTGCTTTCGTTCGGAAGGAGATGATGTATCTCTTTCCAGATGGAAGTGCCTCCAACTCCAGAATCAAAAAGTCCAATAGGATTATTATTCATTATATAAAAATAAAAAACTGCTCACCAATAGGAGAGCAGTTTTGAAAAATAGTATTAAAATTAGAAATTAAATTCCCAATTCTTTTTTAACATCTACTAGCAGGTCTTTACCTTCAGCTAATAATAAGCTACTGCTATCCAAAACATACTGATATCCTTGAGACCTTCCTACTTTTTGAATTGCAGTTCTAGCCTTTTCAAGAATTGGTGCAATTAAGTCTTCTTGCTTTTTCTGTAAATCTTCCATGGCTCCCTGTCTGTAAGCATTAATATTAGCTTGCATTCCTTGAACTTCTTCTGCACGTTTTGCATTTACTTCAGCAGTTTTACTTTCTGCTTCAACTTCGTATTGTTTGATTTTTGTTTCAAACTCTTTTACCAATGTTTTTATTTCTGTATCGTAAGTTCTTTGAAGATTTTCCAATTGACTTTGTGCCGCTTTCATTTCTGGCATAGATTCCGCTAAAGCTTGTGTATCGATGTGTGCAATTTTAGTTTGTGCATTAACAAAACTAGTAGCTCCGACAAAAAGCATGATTGCCACGAATAATGATTTCATTTTTTTCATTGTAATTGTATTAAAATTTAATTGTTAATTATTGATTATATTTTTTTACTCTCATTTTAATTATTTCCATCACCTTCTTCATCCTCATTTTCCTCTTGGTTATTTGTTGGATTTGGATTATTTCTATTTGCTCTAACCTCTAAAATTGAATCTTTTTTACGCTGTCTCTCGTCTAACAACTTTTGTTTTCTAGCATCATATTCAGCTTTTCTCACCAAACGAATAGAATCACGAACTTTTTTTCGTTCTTCCATGTCTTTTTCACGAGCATCTTTCTTTTCTTCTATAGCTTGTTCTCTTTCTGAAACAGCATTGTCTTCTTCTAGAGATAGATCTTCTTTGCGCTCTACTTCTTTTTTATCTCTTTTAGAGCTAACTTCTTCTCTTTTTGCACTTCGGTTAATACTACGTAGAACAATATCACTTATATCGTGCCTATCAGCTGAAAAAAGCATCACAATATCTGCTGATTTGTCAAAAATAAAATCATATTTCTTGTTCTCTGCTATTTCCTGAACAATATTAAAAACCTGATCCTGGATGGGCTGAACTAATTGACGTCTTTGAATGTATAAATCACCATTAGGACCAAAACGGTCTTGCTGGTATTTTAACATTTCATCTTCTAAAACTTTAATATCTTCTTCTCTTTCTTCAATTAACTCAGTAGTAAGTAAAACTCTTTCAGTACTTAAATTAATTTTTAAAAGCTCAACTTGATCATTTTTCTTTTCTATATCTTTTTTCCATCGCTGAACTTTCCCATTTAATTGGGTAGATGCTTCTTTATATTCAGGAACATTTTCAAGAATATATTCCATATCAATATATCCAATTCGAACTCCTCTTTGTGCGTTTGTTACAAAAGAAAAACACAAAAGAGTAAGAGTAATAAATAGTAACTTTTTTGTCTTCATAGTTGATAGTTGTATGTTAAGAAAAAACCGTGCCATTTTTAAAATTGTTGTCCAATGATAAAGTGTGTTTCCCATCCATTAGGTTGAATACCTCCCAGTACAGGGTCAAACCCGTAACCAAAATCAATTCCTAATAACCCAAATGCAGGCATAAATATACGCAATCCTAAACCAGCAGACCTCTTTAATTGAAAAGGATTATAACTCCTAAAGTCATCGTAGGCAGCACCGGCTTCTACAAAGGTTAGTGCGTAGATTGATGCTAATTGTTTTAAAGTTATTGGATAACGCAGTTCTAAAGAAAACTTATTATAAATAGCATTTCCATCTATAGGGGATAAAGATTGGTTAGGATATCCTCTTAATGCTATTACTTCACGACCATCTAAACTGTAGGATCCTAATCCATCACCTCCTAAAAAGAAACGCTCAAACGGCACAACTCCTCTGTCTTGATTGTACGCTCCTAAAAATCCAAACTCAGCACTTGGGCGTAATACCATTTTTCCTACTAGCTTTGTGTACCAAGTCCCCTTAAATTTTATTTTATAGTACTCCAACCACTTAAATTTTTCTTGATCAATTTCAGAAATTCTTTCAGTAGCATCTACATAAGAAGGATCTGTAGGGCCAACTTCTTCCAGTTCATTTCTTTCATTATCTAAGGATTTCCAATCTGTACTGCTAAATGCAGAATACGGTAAAGTTACTTTTGCAGTAACACTAAACTCTGATCCTGACATAGGAAAAATTGGATTTGTCGCAGTATTATTTCTGCTTATTCCAATAGTGTATGCTAAATTATTAGATTCTCCGTCCCCAAATGTAAATAAACCTGTATTGTAGTTTTTTAAGTTATAGTGTTGATAACTTATGGAATGAGAAAGTGTAAAATAATCATCCGGCCACTTTAATCTTTTTGCCAAACCTACAGCTCCACCAGTTATTAAAAAACGACGAGTTTTATCAACATCTCTACTTCTATAATCATAAAAGTATTGAATTGTGTGAGAAAATGAAGTGCTTAATTGTATTGGTTTTTTACCTCCTAGCCAAGGTTCTACTAATGATAAGCTATAGGTTTGGTAAAAAGTACTTGCTTGAGCTCTTATTGAAAGTTTTTGCCCATCTCCCATCGGTAAAGGGTGATATGCATCTTTATTAAAAATATTTCGAACGGAAAAATTATTAAATGATAAACCTAAAGTTCCAACAAATCCACCACCACCATAACCACCTTGTAATTCTATTTGACTAGATCCTTTTTCAACAACAGAATACTCCATGTCTAAAGTACCAT
>CAJXVL010000145.1 GCA_913061205.1 uncultured Flavobacteriaceae bacterium
ACGAGATTCCTCTACGTCTCGTGGGCTCGGAGATGTGTATAAGAGACAGCAATCAAGAACAACTTCAAAAGGAATTTGAAATGTTAAAAAGTGTTTTTGATAACCTTACGCATCGAAAGTCTTCTAATTTTAATTTAAAAACTCTTTCTATGGGTATGAGTGATGATTATCACATAGCTATAAAAAATGGAAGTACTATGATTCGAGTTGGAAGTTCAATTTTTGGTAAAAGGACATTAGCATAAATTAAGAAATTGTACGCAATCTTAGACATAGAGACAACTGGTGGAAAATACAACGAAGAAGGTATCACAGAAATTGCTATTTATAAATTTGATGGGCATCAAATAGTTGATCAATTTTTTAGTTTAGTGAACCCAGAGAAAAACATTCAACCTTTTGTAATTAACCTCACAGGAATAAACAATCAAATGCTTCGAAATGCTCCAAAATTTCATGAAGTTGCTAAGCGTATTATTGAAATAACAGAAAATTGTACTATTGTGGCCCATAATGCTCAATTTGACAATAGAATTCTTAGTACCGAGTTTGATAGATTAGGATATCCATTTGAAAAAAATATGCTTTGTACTGTTGAATTATCTAAAAAATTAATTCCAGATCTCCCCTCCTATAGCTTAGGAAAATTAGTAAGATCACTTGGCATTCCAATAACAGATCGCCATCGAGCTCAAGGTGATGCGAAAGCTACCGTAGAATTATTTAAGCTATTATTAGAAAAAGATATTGAAAAAGTAATTATTTCAGATACTATAAAAAAAGACCCTAAAAGACAGTTAGAACCTAAATTATTAGATATAATTGAATCTGCTCCAACAAATACAGGGGTGTATTACATGCATCGAAAAAATGGGAAGATTATTTACGTTGGCAAAAGTAAGAATATAAAAAAAAGACTTATTCAACATTTTACAAATGATAATAAAAAGTCTAAAAAAATTCAACTTGAAGTGGTGTCAGTTAGTTATGAAGAAACTGGAAACGATCTAATAGCTCAACTAAAAGAAAGTCAAGAAATAAAAAAGTTGAAGCCCATTTTTAATCACGCACTAAAAACAAGTATCTTTCAGAGTCAACTATATTCATATATGGATGATAATGGCTATCTGAACTTAAGAATTGAAAAAGTTCCAATGGAACAAGAAGAAGTAAAAAATATAATTACAACATTCACTAATTACCAACAAGGAAGGAGTTTCTTATATAAAATAACAGATGAATTTCATCTTTGTCAAAAATTAAATCACTTAGAAAAAACAGAAGGAGCTTGTTTTAATCATGACTTAAAAATGTGCAATGGGGCTTGTATTGAATCGGAAACGCCCGTAAATTACAACCTAAGGGTTCAAAAATTCATTGATAAAAGCAGTTATGAATTTGATGACATGCTTTTAATAGATAAAGGAAGGTCTATTCAGGAACACTCTGTTATTTTAATTAAAAATGGAACTTATAGGGGTTATGGATTTTTTAATCTTAATTTTCAGATTAATAACCCAGAAGTATTAAAATCCATTATAAATGTCATGGAAAACAATAGAGACACGCAACATATCATACAGAGTTACTTAAGAAAAAATAAAGTTCAAAAAATTCTAAAACTAGAATAATTTTTAGATGAACATTGTTTTCCTTAACTTTATGATTTAATTATATTTTATCAAAGATTTACCAGTAAATAATTGGCGTAAAAAAATTCATGATATCATTTATGAAGCGGATACTCCTTTGGGAAAGCTTTTCGATGTTATTTTACTAATTCTAATTGTACTAAGTATCATTCTTGTAATGCTAGAAAGTGTTCAAGAGTTGGATCAAAAATATCATGATTTGTTTTATTATGGAGAATGGATAATAACTGTCTTTTTTTCAATTGAATATATCGCTAGAATAGTTACTGTAAAAAAAACATCAAAATATATTTTTAGTTTTTACGGAATTATTGATTTCCTATCTACCATACCATTGTATTTGTCATTTTTTATAGTAGGGTCACAAACTTTATTAACTGTAAGAGCTTTAAGATTACTGAGGATTTTCAGAATATTCAAGATTACTCGTTACGTTGGAGAATCCAATAAATTAAAAAATGCATTAATACATAGTCGTGTTAAAATATTTATTTTCCTATTCACTGTTTTTATTATAGCGATTATATCTGGTACATTGATGTACATCGTTGAAGGTGAAAAAAGTGGATTTACAAACATCCCTGTTAGTATATATTGGAGTATTGTTACACTAACTACAGTTGGATATGGAGATATTGCTCCAATTACAGCATTAGGCCAATTAATTGCTTCTTTTATAATGATTTTAGGTTATGGTATTATTGCTGTTCCTACCGGGATCGTAAGTGCAGAATATTCAAGATCTAAAGATGAAAAAATACATATGAATACAACGGTTTGTCTTAAATGTCATGAAAAATTACATGCTGATGATTCTAATTATTGCCATCATTGTGGAACTATATTAAATTCAGAAACTGAAGATTAAATTGCAAAACAAAAAAACACTTATTTGTATTGTTGGTGCAACAGCCATAGGTAAAACAGCACTTTCTATTAAAATAGCAAATTATTTTTCTACTGAAATAATATCAGCAGATTCAAGACAATTTTATAAAGAAATGAATATAGGAACTGCGGTTCCTTCTTGCAATGAATTAAAATCAGCTAAACATCATTTCATACAAAACAAAAGTATTTTTAAAGACTATAATGTTGGAAGTTTTGAAAAGGATGCCATTAAATTATTAGATAATCTATTTAAAATACATCCAATTGTTGTTATGGTAGGAGGATCTGGACTTTATGTAGATGCTATAGTTAAAGGATTAGATGAATTTCCTGAAGTTTCTCAAGAGATAAGAAATACACTTAATCATGATTATAAAAAACGTGGTATTGAATTTCTTCAAGAAGAGTTAAAACAAAGTGATCCAACTTATTATAGTAAAGTAGATTTACAAAATCACCACAGAATAATAAGAGCTCTTGAAGTATGTAGATCTCAAAATCTACCCTATTCTTTTTTTTTAAAATCCAAAAATAAAACACGCAAATTTGAAACGATTTTTATTGGATTACAAGCCGAAAGATCTTTAGTTTATAACAGAATTAATCTCAGGGTAGATCTAATGATTAGAGAAGGTTTAATAGAGGAAGTAAAACAATTAATTCCTTATAAAACATTAAATGCGTTACAAACTGTTGGATACAAAGAACTATTTAAATATTTTGATGGTAGTACTAGTAAAGAAGAAGCAATTGAAGAAATAAAGAAAAACACAAGACGATTTGCAAAAAGGCAAGGTACTTGGTTTCGGAAAAATGAAAATATTAATTGGTTTAATTATACCACTAAAGCCTCTGAAATTATTCATTTTATAGAAAACGTTCTTCCTGTTTCTAAAAATTAATTAAAAACAGGAAGATGTCTAATAAGTATCACTTAATTAATGATCTACTTCGCTTTTCACAACTAGTCTAAATCCTTCTCCATGTATATTAATAATTTCTACATCATCATCTTTGGTTAAGTACTTACGTAATTTAGCAATATATACATCCATACTTCGAGAAGTAAAATAATTATCATCTCTCCAAATTTTTGTCAAAGCCAATTCACGAGGCATTAAATCATTTTTATGCAATGCTAATAAACGTAATAAATCATTCTCTTTTGGAGATAATTTTACGGGGTTTTCTTTATTGAGTGTTAAAAAACGCAATCTAGAATTTAAGAAAAAATTTCCTATTTCAAACTCAAACTCTTTACTATCTGAAACCGTATCAGTAGCTTTACGTTGAATAATTGCTTTTATTTTCATTAACAAAACTTCACTATCAAATGGTTTATTTAGATAGTCATCTGCTCCTACTTTATAACCTTTTAAAACATCTTCTTTTAAAGCTTTAGCCGTTAAAAAAATGATTGGAATTTCTTTATTTTTCTCTCGAATTTCTTTTGCTAAAGTAAATCCATCTTTATAGGGCATCATTACATCTAGGATACAAAGGTCAAAATCTCCTTTTTTAAATTTTTCAAAACCCTCCATTCCGTTTTTTGCATGAGTAACATCATAGTCATTCATTGCCAGATAGTCTTTAAGTACAGTACCAAAATTTGGATCATCTTCTACTAAAAGTATTCTTTTGTTTTCAGTTTCCATATTGTTATGATATTAGGTGAAATTTAATGCTAAAGGTACTCCCTTTCCCTTTCTCACTTTCTACGTTTATTTCTGCGTCATGATCGTCTAATATTCTTTTTACATAAGAAAGCCCCAAGCCGTGACCTTTTACGTTATGAATATTCCCCATTTGTTCTCTATAAAATTTTTCAAATATTTTATTTTGTACCACTTTACTCATTCCAATCCCCTTGTCTACAATTTTCAATATAAGAAAGTTTCCTTGATTTTCGGTATATATATCTATTTCTGGAACGCCTTCTGAATATTTAATGGCGTTATCGATTATATTTACTACGATATTAGTTAAATGAATATCACTACCATATATGGAATAATTTGAAGCGTTTAAATGAGTTTTAATATACCCCCCTTTATTTTCTATAATTAAGCTAATATGGGTAATTGCATCCTCAATAATATAGTGCAGGTTTAAATCTCCCTTTTCTAAATCCAATTCATCATTTTCTAGTTTCGAAATACGTAAAACATTCTCAACTTGAGTATGCATTCTTCGATTTTCTTCTCTAATCATATTATGATATCTAGCTATAAATTCTTTATTATCTGATACTTTTGGGTTTTTCAAAGCATCTAAAGCTAAATTTATAGTAGCAATAGGTGTTTTAAATTCATGAGTCATATTGTTTATAAAATCAGTTTTTATTTGAGAAATCTGACGTTGTTTTAGTAATTGTCTTAAAGCACTTGTATAAGTCAAAATTATCACTCCAGTAAATAGAAGAGATAATATAGCCATTCCCATGATAGAACTCAACACAAAGCTTTTCTTATCAGAAAAGTTTACATATAATTGAAAATTTGTTTTTATTTCGTCATTTACAAATAGAGGCACACCATAAGTAGAAGAAGGATCTAAAGCAAAGTTTCTTGAGCGAATTTTTGTAGCTAAATCATTGCTATAAACCGCGTATTCAAAATTAGTACTTAAACCTAATTCCTTGAGTTGTTCATTAATTAATTTTTTTATTTTTTCTCCAGAAGTTCTTTTATGAATGGGTGTTTTAGATAAAATATTTTTATAAGCATTTTCAAATTGGTTTCGTTCATAGTCTTTTAAACGCTTAAAAGATTCCGTTTTGGATTGAACGTTTTTATTGCCGTCAATTCCAGAAATAATTTTAGTTGTAATCTTGCGGCTAGTAATCTTTTTAAACTGAATACTATCCATATCTAAATTCAAGGCACTTGAAGATAACTTGTAATTTTCTTCTAAAACACCATCTGAAAAAATGTATATTTCATCATTTCTTTCATTAGTAATGGAATAAATAAGTTCGCTAAAACTAGCTTGATCTGATACTTGGATGGTATCAATTATACTATTATAAACCTGTCTCTTATACACATCTGACGCTGCAGACGACTCCTTACGTGTAGATCTCGGTGGTCGCC
>CAJXVL010000146.1 GCA_913061205.1 uncultured Flavobacteriaceae bacterium
TCTCGTGGGCTCGGAGATGTGTATAAGAGACAGGCCTTAGAGTTTGAGACAAGAAAACTTTCTTTTCAGACCACAAGTGACAGAATAGTTGCTTCTAGAGAGGTGAAATCACTTATTTTAGGTGTAAATGAAATCTATAAAGAGAATCAAGACCCAGAATTAATGGATTTAATGAAACGCCTAACAGTTATTAAAAAGAAAATAGAAGTTAGATTAAAAGGACGTTCTCAAAGCTAATTAATTACTTCTTTTCAAAAAAATAATAGATTTTTCTACTACTTTTTGTAACTCTTTTGGAAGTTGGCTTTCTTTCCAAGGGTGTATAGTACCAAAAGAATGATCTCCATTTTTAATTATTTCTAATTCACTTTTTGAATTCCATTGATGTAACCTATTTGCTTCCAGTTCAGTTACTGTTGTATCGTCACTCCCTTGTATTATTAATAATGGTACATTTAACTTTTGAACTGCTAATTTTATAGTTAACCGTTCCTCATTAGCAGCAAAATCTTGGAAAAACTGAAAATAATGAGGCATTAATTGTTTAGTTCTTGAATTTTCAATGTGGGTAATTCCCTTTTCTCTCCAATCGTTAAATTGACTTGAACCAATCTGAAACCTTGCTTTAAAATCACTTACTCCTGCCCAGGTAATAACATTTTTAACCTTATGATTTTCAGATGCTTTTATAAGTATGATACCAGCTGCTCTGCTATGAGCTATTAAGGAAATGGCTTTTGAATTAAGTTCGTTTTCAAAATCATTTGTAGAAGAAATAAAATTTAATATATCCTCTAAATCATCTAATTCTTTACTAAAATTATTTTGAGCAAATGCTTCCAAATCTGGAAAATCTATAGAGTTATTTGGGGTCCCTCCGTTGTGAGAAAAATTGAATTTTAAAAAAAAATATCCTTCTTCGGCAAACCGTTCCGCTACTAAATTCCAAGCTCCCCAATCTTTATATCCTTTATATCCATGACAAAAAATAATTAGTGGTTTTGGTGTAGTATCAGCCTTATAAAAAACATCATACACAATTGTTTTTTTACCTTTTCTGTACAGAAATAAGTTTTTTTTTATGATCATATTTAAATTTTCTTTTCTGTAAAAGGTATTTCTCTATTGCAAATTTCAAGAATTAGTTTCTTTAACTCTTGGGTAAAATCATTTAAAATTTCAGGATTAATAGTTGTCTGATTAGGTTTTCCTTTTATTGCAAATTTCATAAAACCATTTTTTAATCTTTTAAATGAAATAATACCCGCTTCAGCATTTTTAAAAGATTTATTTTTATTAATCATTAATGAATATGCAAGCACTTGAACTATTTTACTAAATTTATAATCTGAAATTACATATTCCCAGTCTTGTATTTCTAAATTTGAAGACTCAACGATTCCAGTTTTATAATCTATAATTCTAAGCATTCCATTAAATTCATCAACACGATCTACTTTCCCATGTATATTAACTGGAAAATCTAATTCGGGAATTGGTATAGAAAAAGAAAGATTACTTTCGATACTGATTATTTTAATTTCATTTCCTTTTTTAATTTCAGTAATTTCAAAATTTATAAAATTTAATACAAAATGTTTAGCCACTTCAAATATGATAAGGTTTTTACCTTTTTTATAATTTCCACCTTTAAATGATTTTTGGAATTGTTTTTCAATTTCTATATCAATTTTGAGTTTCATTTTATTTAAATGTGCCACTGTTAGCTTTTGACCTTCCAAAGGCTTATAAAAGGCCTCTAAGGCATCGTGAACGATTGTTCCTAAAGTATTAGCAGCAACAGTTTCTTCTATTTCTTCAAATTCTTTGACTCCTAATATCTTTTGATAATAAAAATCTATTGGATTCCGTATATAAGATGTTAAAGCAGATGGAGAAAAACCTTTTTTGGCAATTTCTTGAATCCTCTCCATAACTGCATTTGTTTTTATTACACTTTTATTTTGAGTTTCAAAAACCTTTATAGTTGGACTTATTATTTCATTATTTTGAAGGTGACTTGGATATTTATCAATCTCTAATTGAGTTATAAATCTACTTTTCTCTCCGGTGCTTAATCCGTCAGAAAAATTATTGTATAATAATGTTATATTTTTTGCCCTGTGTAATAATCTATAAAAATGGTAGGTATAAATAGCATCCTTTTCGCTGTAGGTCGGAAGGTTAAATTCTTTTTTTAAATCGTAAGTAATAAATGAATTATTTGATTTCCCAGAAGGCAAAATACCTTCATTAACTGAAATCATTATAATATTTTTAAAATCGAGGACTCTTGTTTCTAAAACACCCATTATTTGTAATCCATTATAAGCATCTCCTTGATAATCTAATGTGGTAGTTGCAACAATTTCAGTAAATAATTTTTGAACTGTTTTTATGCTATTGAAGTACTCAAATTTATTGTTTAAAGATTCAATTTTAAGGAATGCTGTATAAACTTGATAAAAAGTAACACGCTCTATAATTGTTGTTTCTGTATTTTTTAACTGAAGAATTAATTTTACACACAAATTAATAGCAATTGAACTATCGTCTTTCCAATCCTTAAAAAGCAATGATATCATTTCTGCATCTTTTAAACTTGTTAACTCTAAAAGTATTGGAAATGATAAATAAGTTAAATTGTTTTTTGTAATTCGCTCAATTAATTGAGTTGAATCTGGATATAACTTTGAGACTATGGGATGATTTAAAATAGATATAACCTCTTTATAATGGTACCTATTACTAGAGGTGTCATGCATTAATAATAACTTACTGAAAAAAACGCTAATGGGAAACGTTTTTAAAGAAACTCCCATTGTAATATTTATTTTTTTTATATTATTTGGAAGGGATTGTAATAAAGGATTTAATAAGTTTTCATCTGCAAGAACTACCGCTGTATTTTTTAATTCTTGATCACTTATTTTTGAAAGTAATTCGCCCACATATTTTACTTGACTAATATTTTTTTGAGCTTCTATAAAGCGAAAATTCTTTTCTGTCTTAAAATTATTTGAAATGAATTTAGGTTGATTTGTTTTATAGTAATTCCATTCGGAAAAATATTTTTTTAAGAAATAGGAAGCACTATGTGATTTGTTTTTAAAAAAATGTTCGTCTACATCCCAATATGCTTTCGCATCACTATTTTCAAGTAATTCTTGAATTATTGTTTGTTCGGCATTATTCAAAGCATTAAATCCAATAAAAACATGTGGTGTATCCTTTTTTGTTTTTTTATAATGGCTAATATTTTCAGATGCTTCTCTATAAACAATTCCCTGATATCCAATATTCTTATTTAAAAGAGTTTTTTTTAAGGTTTCGTAAAAACTGGACAAACTATTCCAAAACTTTAAATAATTTTCAATTAATTCTGTTTTTTCGTTTTGTACATACCAATAATTAATATCCTGAATACTGCTCAGATAATTAAAAAATGGTTTTGTTGGGATTAGATAACGATCAATTTCATTAAAATCGTTTAATAATGTATTTGCCCAAGTTGTATATACATCAAAACTATCTTTATCTTGATTGGGAGAAGTCTTTAAATAAACTTTATAACTTTCAAAGAGTAATTCAGTACTATCAATAATTTTTATATTAGAAACCTCTTCTATAAATTCTTCTATACTTATAATTTTGGGAGCAAAACTGGTTTTATTGTTATGGGATTTTAAGTAGTTTAATAAAAACCCACAAGCTCTTTTACTTGGAAGAATAATGGTAAGCTTAGATATGTCACGGTAATCTTTTTTTATTTTTATAAGGGTTTCCTCTAGAAATGTAATCATCCTATAAAAATAAAAAACGTCCCGATAATATCGGGACGTTTTTGATAAAATATTATATTTTATTTATAATACTAGTTTTTGTCTAGACTAATTTCAACTCTACGGTTTCCAGCTCTACCTTCTCTAGTTTTATTAGTGTAAAGTGGATTAGATTTACCAAATCCTTTAGAAGTTAATCTGTCATCAGCTATTCCATTTTCTTGTAAGTAGTTTTCAACAGCTGCTGCTCTATCAGTAGACAACTTATCGTTAAGTTCTACACTACCATAACTATCACAATGTCCTTCAATTAGGAATTTAGCATTAGGAAATTCTTTCATAATTGCTATGATGTCATTTAATACACCATCTGATTGTTCTTTTATTGTTGATTTATCTACATCGAATAAGATTGTTTTAGCATAAGAGTTTAATGCTGTTCTTATTGCCTCAGTTACCTCAGGACAACCTGAATTTGCAATAGTTCCTGCAACATCTGGACATAAATCGTCTTTGTCTGCAACACCATCACCATCACCATCTGCCCAAGGACATCCATTATTAGCTATTGGACCAGGTACTAAAGGACATTCATCTAAATTATCTGGAAGACCATCTCCATCAGTATCAGGACAACCATCAAATTCTGGTAATCCAGGTATTAGAGGACAAGCATCTAAAATATCAGGTATCCCGTCACCATCAGTATCAGGACATCCATTAAATTCTGGTAAACCAGGAGTATAAGGACATTCATCATACCTATCTTCAATTCCATCTCCATCAGTATCAGGACATCCATTAAATTCTGGTAAACCAGGTATTAAAGGACATTCATCTTCGTAATCATAAATCCCGTCTCCATCAGTATCTTTTCCTCCAAATTTAAATTTTAAACCTGCAGTGTGTTGAAAATGTGTTGCACCATAGTTATCTTCAAACGCTTGCTTGTAAGTTGATTGAAATGTCAATGCTAAATTTTCAGCAATCCAAAAGTCAAGACCTGCTAATACGTTCGCAGTTCCAAATCCAATATCATCTATCCAAGTATAACCACCACCTACACCAATGTAAGGAGCGAACCAACCGTCGTTTAATAATTCTCTAAAGCTATATTTAATCTCTCCGTCCGCAGCAATATAAGCTAGATCGTCTACTGAAGAATCACCTACTTTTTTGATTTTATTAAAAGTAATCCCTGCAACAAATGTAAATCCGCTACCCATGTAATTACCTACTTTAATTTCAGAAACTGTCGGAACTATATTCCAGTGCTCACCTGAATTGAAGTATTGATCAAAAATACCTCCTTTAGTTGAAGCTGGAAATCTTCCATCATCCGTTATATCAATTGGGAAAAAATCTACTGCGTTTACACCAAGCTCAATAGACCATGGATTGTTTTGATCCTGTGCATTAGTTACACCCATCCCTACGATAAAGAGTACAGCTACTAATAAAATGTTTAGATGTTTCATATTTGATTATTTAGTTTTTAAATGTTATTAATGGCAAAAGTAAGTTGTTAAAATTTATTAACAAAAATAATTCCATTAAATTTTTAATATAGCACTTGTTTTAATAGCTAAAACAAAGATTTTCTCGTTAAATTACTTTTAACTTTTGACCAATTTTAACAAATGCAGCCATGGCTTTGTCTAAATGTTCTATTGTATGGGCTGCAGACAATTGCACTCTAATTCTTGCCTTATCTCTTGGTACTACAGGAAAAAAGAAGCCAATTACATAAATTCCTTCCTTTAATAATCTGTCTCTTATACACATCTCCGAGCCCACGAGACGTAGAGGAATCTC
>CAJXVL010000147.1 GCA_913061205.1 uncultured Flavobacteriaceae bacterium
GTGGTTTTTTTTTATGCCTTCGGCTGTGTGGTTAGTCATTTACATAATGGTATTACATTAAAGGCATATCACTTTCCTTTAGTTCAGCTATTTCAAGTGAAAATCCCAATTTAGTAGCCAATCAAAGTTTTGAGGATGTTAGTTTGTTTGTGGATGAAATGAAGTCTATCAATGATTTATTGCCAGCTATTGTTGGAAGCAGACTCAACAGCCGTGTTACTAATGTTACAGATTGTATTTATTAGGCTTAATCTATATTCATTCTAAAGAGTTTTAATAATACATTTACGCTTTAAATAATAACTATTATGTCAGAAAAACCTAAATGTGGATGTGGAAACACTCAAAATCTTGATGGATTTTGTGATGGTTCTCACAATAAATAAGAACAATTTTTTAGTAGAAACAAATAAAATAAAGTCATTCTTTTATTTAGAGTGGCTTGTTTTTATTTTAAGTGTCTCTCATTATACCTAATAGTTTTTTTATTCACAACTATAATACAACATCTTAATATAGTATTAAAACATAATAATGAAAAAAGGTATCTATTTATTTTTAACAGTAATAATCGTTGCTTGTAGTAGTGATGATACTAGTTCAAATTTAACATTTTTCGAAAAGTACAATGGAGTTGTGTGGCAAGAAGATGTAACGGAATATTTAAGTAGAATCCAAATAGTAAATGGAAATACCATAACAGCAAATACTTTTTTTGTAGAAGGTGAAGATGAATATTGTGAATCGGGTATGCTCTCAAATTCCGATTTAATAGAAGTCACTGAAAATAGCTTTCGTTTCAGTGAAGAAGAAGAATATGATGGTGATGTATATTATTGGGTTACTACTGTAACAGCAATAAATAATGGCAACAATTTAATTGTAGAGTATTCAGATGATCCTGAATATCCTGAAAATTATTCAAGAACAACTCTCAACACAGCTTGTGATTAATATTCTTAGTTAAAAGTAATCTATTAATAGATTATAAACCCTTTGTATTTGAGAGTTTTTTTATTCTTATATAAATATGAAGGCTAAATTGCGTTAAAAATGAGAAAAATAGTGCTTACACTAATTGCATTAATAATAATAGGATGCTCATCACGTGAAAATCAATGTGGAAATATAACTAATTTGGGTTCTAATTCTGACTTTAGTTATTGGATAAGTATTAATGGTACAAGACACGATGTTAATTTATTAACATTTAACGAGGCTTTTATCGGTAAATACATTTGTATAGAATACGATTAAAATATTATAAAAAACATCATTTAAAGAGCTATAGATATCATTTATAGACGTTTTAAGTAATGTATCTCCATCTCCTATTAAACCATTAGATTATAAACCATTTGGATATTCTAGAGGATTTTATAGTAGAGTTATATTTATCCTCCTTCAATTCAGCTATTTCTAAACCTCTTAAATAGATTAAACTTACAGTTATTAATAAATGGCTCATAGCTTTCAATAGCTTGGTTATAGTGTCAGTTTTCTTAAAACGACTCCATAAGGTTTTATAATAATCTTAATTTAAAAACTGAGGTCTTTCTGAAAGTATATCGTCTTTATTCGTATTATAAACAAAAGTGAATAGAAAACTGACAATTGTCATAATTTAAAATAGATGAGACTTATACCTTTACATTATCAGAAAATAACAACAATTAAATTAGGGAATATTTATGCTAAAAGAAAAAAGAGCAGAACTAGAAAGAGTAGTAAAAGATGTGTATTTGGAAAACTTAATTATGCATTACGATTTAAATCTTATTGAAATCAAAATATTACAATACATAACTGAAGGAAGTCCTAATACAAAAATAGCTCAAAAGCTTAAAATGAAGGAAACTGAAGTTATCGATCATACCAAATTTTTATACGATAAGCTTCAAATTAGTTATCATATATAAGAAGAAAAACAAATTCCAAAGGAAAGAGATATCACGAAAGACATGATAGATGAAATAAAAACCTTTAATAATTGTAGTAATTAACATTTAAAATAAATAAAATGAAAAACTCACTATACACTCAAATTTCTCTTGTGAATTTCCTTAAAATACAAATATCAATTCTCGTGCTTCGTTACCATAAATAATAATCCTGTAAAATATTTTTTATAATAAAGATATATACAAGCACCATAAAAAATTTAAATTTATTATCAGGCTTTAAAGTTAAAATACTATACTATCTTTATTGCCTAAAAAAAACAATAAATTATGGGAGTAGGTGCAATGTTTGTTTGGACAGCAGGATTATGTATATTTATGGCAATAGTTATTGCAATTAAAGAGCGGTATTAAAAAACATTGACAGACCGTAAGATGATATCCTTTTCCTTTATGCTATATCTTGATACTCCAGATATTACAGCACTCGTTCCATAGAAAAATAATTTATTCAGAATAAACTAACATTTGTTTCTATTCGGTTGCGGTTTTAATAATAATTATAATTAACCTCAATACAAATAGCAGATTGAACGCCATCAATCCAAACATTTCTTCAATCAATACAGGGTTCGGATATATAAATCTAAGCACTAATATACTAATTAACAATATTTTATAATTTTTTTCATCGTAAAGGTATGTATTAGGTACATGTACTAACAAGCGAATAGGAAATTTTGTATCCTACAAAATTAAATGTAAAATCTATTTTATCGGTATTGTTTATAAGTATCTTATTTACAAGTATTTACATTTAAATATATCAGTATCTTTATGTTATAGAGAATAAATCCCCATTTTTTTGTTCTCTTAGAGGGGAAGCCCTCTTTTTTGGTAAGGGAGTATGGTTGGTTTGCCATACTCCTTTATTAATTATGAATAGTAAAAAAGGATAGCTCGACCAAAATAAACCTAATATTAATATGTAATCAATTTTAATCAAAGCAAAAATAAACCCATTAATTAAGGCCTTAGCCTTTAAAATTAATACAAAAAATAGATTTAATTTTTTTCTGTTTCTTTAACTTCTTGACCACCCTAATAACCGATATAAGGATCTAATTCTTCACGCTCTTTAATTAATTTATTAATCTGACAACAGTTAATTTATATTGTTATTAATTATAACTTTTTTGATACTATACAAAAGGTAAAAATTAAATTTTGACATTGAATGTCTTGTATAAAAAAAAGCATAACCAATTAAAGTTATACTTTTTTCATAAAACTAACAATATATAAAACATAAGATTCACCCCAATGAATCATATAATTACAATTTACAATACATAAGATCAAAAAACTCCTAATGGACTCATAAAAGAATCCTAATAAAATCACAACTATTATTTTTCGGAGATAATTTAATGAATAAAAAACCAGCTATAAAATGAGTAAGCAGCTCTTTATCAATTATGTGTGTAGGTGAGGAAACTCTTTCATTGCTTGTTGTTTATCTCTCTCAGAGAACAACCTTAAAGCCGCTAACATACCGCTATTGAATCCGTGTTGCCAATTATCCTCCTCAACATCCACAAGACGAATACACTCTTCAGTATATTCATTCTCAATTCTCATCTTTTCAGCCTTAACTCCTTTTATGTACTCGTGTTTTTCGCTTGAGCGAGCGTACCAAACCAAATCATTATACTTGGCTAATAACGCTTCTAAATATCTTTTATAATCCTCTTCTTCTTTATTCATCCTTTATACTGCTCCTAACAGTTTGATTTAGTAGATATAACGATATTCGTTTGTTTTTATTATTACTTATTAATTAATTTAAATTCTTAACTAATCCAAACAATTTAAATATCTAATACTATGCGCTCACACCAATTTAAAAGCCTTTAATAATACTCAGACCAATTTCTTCTTAGTTTTGGTACAATAGAATTAAAGCTGTTTAATTAACTGATAATGATTATAAATAAACAATTAATCATCAGTTTTATTACATTAAATACAACTAGCTAATTTAATTTTTGAAACACTACACTTAGCTTTTATCGTTTTTAACAACTTTAATTTAAACCCTTTTTATGTCTTTTTTAATATCTCGTTCAATACTTTTTAGATACTTTTTTCTTTTGGATTCAGAGACAAAAGGAACTGACCAAAACTGTTTAGTTTTGGTAAATAAAGAAACTCTCCATCCAAATACAAAGGTGTAAACCCCCATAACCAATCTTAATTTCACAGAATTAAGATATAGCGTCCTTACAGGAAATGATGGAGCACCATGTGTCACATATGTCCTTACTATTTTATCCTTTAAAAATGGTCTAGGATAGGCATATAATTTTGTAATATTTACAAACTCATATGCAAAGCCAGGAACAAAAACTTCATCAAAAAATATTTCCATTCTTGGCGTTAATCTAAACCACCAAATAGGAGAAATAAAATAAATTCTTTCAGACCATAGAACTAGTTCTTGGTATTTTTCAGTTAACGCTTTTCGAGGTCTTATAAAATCGTCTCTATATAAATCGATAACTTCGATTTCTTCATTATTGTTGGATAGCTCACTGTATATCGTTTTAAAAATTCCATCGTAACAGAATGATTTAACATTTGGATGTCCAATTATAATTAAGTTTTTCATAGCTGCTTTAAGTTTTTCAAATATACTAAACGGATGTTAAATTTATACAAAACTCAATAATTAAAGAAGTTGGATATAAACTAAATAATTTCTTTAAAAAAACATGAAATCCTAGAGTAACAAAACCCTTTTATAAATTACTCGATCAAATTAAAAAAATATTAGTAGCCTAATATCATCTTATGGGATAAACAGAATTATAGGAGGTGCTTTGAAGATTAGAAAACAATTTAAAACAGATTTAATCTATAAAATATAAAATTATAACGACCATAGCAACAGCTATAAAGTAAAAACCGACTCTCTTTGATCCCATTCTATTTTTTCTTGGGTTCTCCTTTATATACTTTACTTCACTTTCTATAGACATCTTTTCTTTCTCTTTTTGTTCTTTACTCAATGACATAATTTTTATTTTATCGGTTAGTTATATACAAATATATAAGAATTATAGTTGTATTTTTTCCTAAATTTCAAAAGACCCAAAAGACAAGTAGCATATAACTTAAAACTAAACAATTGACAAATTTGTCATTTATTTAATTGTAGGTGATTTTTTGATACATGTGAAAACAGGTGTAAATTAAAGCACCATTAAATTACATCCACGAATATTACTATCATCAAACCTGCCTAAAATCTCGAAACTACCATCTTCTTGTACTTTTCCTAAATCTTGAGTGGCTATAAAAGAACAAGAGTTAATATTGGCAAGATCGATTACATTGATGCCGCCAGTTTTATTAAATACTAAAGTTTGAGCATCTTCTGTGTCTCTAGTAAGGATTTTCATCCAGGGAGGGCAATTAAAAATTCCATTTTCTTTAGAATAGGCTTGCGATAATAATTCGGTCATACCATATTCACTATAAATAGTAGCAACTCCAAATCCCTTTTTTAATGATTCTTGTAGTTCTTCTTTCACCATCTCTTTCCGACGACCTTTCATTCCTCCAGTTTCCATGATTATGGTATTTTTTAATTGAAATTTCTTTGTTTCAATTAGATCTAATAAGGCATAAGAA